>JALYGI010000484.1 GCA_030777185.1 Pseudomonadota bacterium | reverse complement strand
CCCTTTGCGTGCATAGAAGAAGTGCTAACGTCGCTTGCGGCGGAATTTGACGCCCTTCGGCCTATCCTTCCCTTCGATGCTTCCTCAGCTCACGCGGCCGCGCCTTGCGTCCGCGGATACATGCATTCGAAAGGAACCGCTCATGCCTATCGGCACAGTGAAATTCTTCAATTACGACAAGGGCTACGGCTTCATCTCGAACGATGGCGGCGGAGCCGATGCGTTCGTTCACATCAGCGCGGTTGAGTCCGCTGGGCTTCCCGGCCTCAACAAGGATGAGCGGATCAGCTACGATCTGGAAACCGGGTCCAACGGCAAGATTTCCGCCATCAACCTCCAAGCCGCGGCCTGATTGCATGGCAAAGGAGGAATTGCTCACCATCGAAGGGTTGATCGACGAGATTTATCCGGACGGCCGCTTCGGGGTGATGCTCGACAACGAGCACCGGATCATCGCCTACACCGCCGGCAAGATGCGACGTTTCCGGATCAAGTCCGTGGTCGGCGACCGCGTCCATGTCGAGATGACGCCCTACGATCTGTCCAAGGGCCGGATCATCTTCCGCGAGAAGACGCCGGGGCAAGGTCCGGGCGGCGGGCCGCGGCGCGGCGGATACAGGCGCTAGACCGAGTTGCCGTTCACACCACTCTCATCGGAGACCAAGCATGTCGAGAACCCCCGTCCGCCCCTACCTCATCGTCAAGGACGAGGACGGCGCCTTCCGCCTCACCATCCGCGAGACGCGCTACAACGGGCAAGGCTATCCGCTCGTCACGTCCACGCTGCAGGAAGAGAGCTTCAAGAGCGCCACCGCCGCCCGGAACCATGCCAAGGAGCATTTCGGAGCGGAGACCGGGCAGTTCGCAATCAAGTAACCGCGTCCATCAGCCCTCGACGGTCGGCTGCGTCGTCTGCTTCTCGAGCTCTGAATTCAGTTCACCTCCCATCAGCAGGATGTAAGCGGTGAGATAGAGCCAGGTGAGGAAGACCACCACTGCGCCGAGCGAGCCGTAGGTGGCATTGTAGCTCCCGAAATTGGCGACATAGAAGCCGAACCCGACGGTGGCGATCACCCACAGGAAAGTCGCCACGATCGACCCCGGCGAGATCCACTGCCATTTGGCGGTCGGCCGATTCGGCGCATAGCGGTAAATCAATGCGACGAGCAGGCTGATTGCCGCGGCGGCGACGATCCAGAAGGCGATCTTCAGCACATTGTGCACGAAGGGCGAGGAGAAAGGCAGCAGATGCTCGACATAGCCGAGCAGTGAAATGCCGAGGATGGCAAGCAGGAGCGCGAAAACCGCGCCAACCGTGAGCGCCGCCGAGATCAACGTGGTCTTGATGAAGCCGCGATCCTCAGGAACGTTGTAGACAACGTTCAAGGCGGTGACGATCGACGTGGCGCCGCGCATCGCGCCGTAGATCGAGAGCAGCAGCGCGACCAGGAGCCCCAATCCCTTTTTCGTGCCGGCAGTCGTCGTCACCGTCATCAGCTGCTCGCCGATGATCTTGGCGGCATCGGCGGGCATCATCGCCGTCATCGCCTGCATGTGCTGCACCACCGACGAAGGTTCGGCGACCATGCCGTAGATGAGCACGAGCGAACCCAGCAGCGGAACGAAGGCGAGAAAGGCGTAAAAAGCGACGCCCGCCGCGATGATGCTGACATTGTCCCGGGTCGATTCCGCGTAGGTCCGCTTCAACACCGCCCACCAGCCGGGGGCCGGGATCTCCGCGGGCGAGTTCGCGGCGAAGCGGTTGTCGATGGCAGTGTCGGTCATGTCGGCTCCCTTGCCTCGGGGGACTAGAAGCTCGCTTTCGCGCTTTGGGTTCCAGCTGATTTCGCAAGGTCTTGCCCAGACTCGCCGCGCCTTCCATGATGGCCGCAAGAAGAAGGGGATATCCGTCTATGCGTCACTCGCTCCTGGCTCTGCCGCTGCTGTTCGCTGTGCCCGCTTCCGCCCAGCAGGCGGTGAGTTCCTCCGATCGCCTGATGCACGAGCAGATGCTGACGCTCGACACCCATCTCGACACGCCCGCCTTGTTCGAACGGCGCGGCTGGAACTTCGATCAGTGGCACGAATATGATTGGGACAACAGCCAGGTCGATATTCCGCGGATGGAAGCCGGCGGCCTCGATGGCGGCTTCTTCGTCATCTACACGCCGCAAGGACCGCTGACGCCGGAAGGAATGGCAAAGGCGCGAGAGAATGCGCTGATGCGCGCGGCAGCGATCCAGCGTGTCGTCTCGGCCAATCCGGATAAGCTCGGCTTCGCCTACACGGCGGACGACGCGGCGCGGCTCCACCGGGAAGGCAAGCGGATCGTTTACCAGTCTATCGAGAACAGCTACCCGCTCGGCAACGACGTATCTTTACTCCCCACCTTCTACCGGCTGGGTGTCCGCATGGCGAGCCCGGTGCACAACGGCAGTAACCAATTCTCCGACAGCGCGCGGCCCCGGCCCGGCGACCCGGTTCATAACGGCCTCAGCCCCGTCGCGCGCCAGTGGGTCGCGGAGATGAACCGGCTTGGCATGGTGGTGGACGGCAGCCACGCATCCGATACGGCCATCAGCCAGATGATCGACATTTCGAAGACTCCGATCGTCCTCTCGCATCACGGGCCGAAGGCGATGTTCGATCACCCCCGCAATATCCCCGACGATCTCATGCGAAAGCTCGCCCGCTCCGGCGGCGTCATGCAGATGAACACCCTGTTCCTCGTGCCGATGCCGTCGGTCGAAGGCCGCGACGCGATCGAGGACCGCCAGGAGCAGTGGGAGACCCTGACGCCGGAGCAGCGCCGCAGGCTCGTCGCCGACAAGTCCGCGCTCGATGCCCGCAGCCCGAAGTCGTTTGCCACGATCGACCTGTTCATGCGCAGCCTCCTCCACGCGATCAAGGTGATGGGTGTCGATCATGTCGGGATCGGCGCCGATTGGGACGGCGGCGGCGGCCTTGTCGGGATGAAGGACATCACGGGCCTTCCCATCATCACCGCAAGGCTGCGTGCAGCCGGCTATTCTCCAGCCGATATCGAGAAGATCTGGAGCGGCAACACGCTTCGGCTCCTGCGCCAGGCCGAACGCCATGCGGCCAGCGGTCGGAAGTGAGGCTGCGCGCCCTCCCGGAGCATAGCGGGCGCTTCGCGTAAATGCGGGGCACTCTGCCTCCACTGACTTCAGGCGGCATGATGCCGGCCTTCGAGCGTGATCGCTGGCGCCAGCTTTTTGACCAGGCGCCCGGCTTCATGGCCATCTCCAACGGGCCGGACCACGTCCTGGAGATGGTCAACGAATCCTACATGCGGATGGTCGGGCGCCGCGACCTTGTTGGAAAAACGGTGCGGGAGGCCTTTCCCGATCTGGAGGGCCAGCACTTCTTCAGCCTGCTCGACCATGTCTACAAAAGCGGCCAGCCGGTGAGCGGCCGGGCCCGGCCCCTGCGCCTTCAGAGAACAGCGGACGGCGAGCCCGAAGAGCGCCTGCTCGACTTCGTATTCCAGCCGTTCACGAATGAAGATGGCAAAGTGGTCGGCATTTTCGCCCAAGGCAATGACGTTACCGAACAGCATGTTGTGGAGCTTGCGCTTCGCGAGAGCGAGGAGCGGTTCCGCCTGATCGCGGATTCCGCCCCGGTGCCGATGTGGGTGACCAGGATCGATCGGCGGCGGAGCTTCGTCAACCGCGCTTATCAAGAGTTCCTCGGCGTCGCGTACGAGGAATCGCTCAACTTCGACTGGCGGACGCGGATCCACCCCGACGATGCGCAGCGGCTGCTCGCCGAGTCCCTCGCTGGTGAGGCGACGCTGAAGCCGTTCGCGCTCGAAGGACGGTACCTTCGCCATGACGGCAAGTGGCGCTGGCTCCGCTCCGAGTCGCAGCCGCGCTGGGGTCCTCACGGGGAGCATGTCGGCTTCATCGGGATCGCACACGACATCACCGAGGCGAAGGAGGCGGAGGCCAAGCTTCGCGAAATGAACGAGACGCTCGAACGACGCGTGGCGGAGCGGACGGCCGATCTGAAAGCCGCTCTCGACCGCCTTCAGGCCGAAGTTGCCGATCGTCTCCGCGCCGAGGAAGCCCTCCGTCAGGCGCAGAAGATGGAAGCCGTCGGCCAGCTTACCGGCGGCATTGCGCACGATTTCAACAATCTCCTGACGCCGATCATGGGCGGCCTGGAGATCATCTCCTCCCGTCTAACCGACGAGCGGCTGAAGCGTGTCGCTCAAACCGGGCTCGACGCCGCACAACGCGGCGCCAAGCTCACCGGGCAATTGCTCGCTTTCTCGCGGACCCAGCGGATCAGCATGGCGCCAGTTCACGTGAACCAGGTGGTCGACAACATGAAGGACCTGCTCCGCCATGCGATCGGGAGCGAGGTCCATGTCGATCTGGTTCTCGACCCCACAGTCGAATATGCCAGGTGCGACGCCAACCAGCTCGAGAACGCCCTCCTCAATCTCGCTCTTAATGCGCGCGACGCCATGCCGGGCGGCGGGAGCATCACGCTGAGCACCAGCCGCGTCAGCCTCGATACGGCCGCCGACCTCGCCGCGGGCGATTATGTCCAGCTGATGGTCACGGACACCGGCGCGGGCATGCCGCCTGAAGTTCTCGCCCGGGCAACCGAGCCCTTCTTCTCGACCAAGCCGCCCGGCAAGGGGACCGGTCTTGGCCTCGCCCAGGTCTACGGCATCGCGCGCCAGTCGGGCGGCGCCCTGCGGATCGAAAGCATGCCTGGCCACGGCACGACGGTGCGGATCCTGCTGCCCGAAGCGTCTGCGGAGGTGGCGGGCGGCGAGGCCTCTGTCGAACGGGTCGCCTTCCCGGGCGCCCGCACTTCGGCCGCCGAAACCCACATTCTCATCATCGACGACGACCAGGACGTTCGCGCCTTCCTGTCGAGCGCATTGGGAAGCATGGGCTATTCGGTCGCGGAAGCGGATTGCGGAGAAGCGGGACTGCGCCGTCTCGAGGAAAGCCGCCCCGACCTCGTGCTGCTCGATTATGCCATGCCCGGAATGCACGGGGCCGACGTGGCGCGGATCGCCCGCGAACGGGATCCCAGCCTGCCGATCGTGTTCGTCACCGGCTACGCCGTCAGCGACCAGCTCGAGGCGGCCCTTGGGCGGGACGTGCCGGTGCTGCGGAAGCCCTTTACCGTGGCCCAGCTCGCTGCCCTGGTTGAGGAACAATTAGCCTGCCCGAAAGCGGCGGCACAGGGGGCTTGAAAGCCCGAAAATCCTTTCCTAAATCGGCGCCGCTGGAAGACTTTTTTGGCAGTTTCCGGCCAGTTTCGGGGGCGTTTCGCCTCGAATGCGCCCTCGTCCTTTGTGTTGCTTCATCAGGAGGACATGGATCATGAGAACCGGTTTTGATTTCACGCCCTATCGCCGCTCGACCGTCGGCTTTGACCGCCTTTTCGACTTCCTCGAAAATTCGAGCCGTACCGAGCAGGACAATTACCCACCCTTCGATATCGAGAAGCTTGCTGACGATCACTATCGGATCACGCTCGCCGTGGCCGGGTTCAAACCGAACGAGATCGACATCACCGCGCGCCAGAACCTGCTGGTCGTGACCGGACGCAAGGCCGAGAGCCGCAATCGCGACGGCAACTTCCTCCACATGGGGATCGCCACCCGCGCCTTCGAGCGGCGTTTCGAGCTCGCCGACTTCGTTCGGGTCGAGGGGGCCGACCTTCGCGACGGCCTGCTCGAAATCGAGCTGGTCCGGGAGATCCCCGAGGCGATGAAGCCCCGCAAGATCGACATCGGCACCGGCACAAGCCAGACGATCGATGCCTCGAGCCAGAAGCAGGAGCAGGTTGAGCAGCAGCCTCAGCGCGAGACCGAGGCAGCCTGAACTTCCGCAGTGATGCCGGATCTGATCCGGCATCGCTTTCAGACCGGCGCCGCCAAAGCGGCGCCGGTTTTGTTTTGTGCGACGCGTTCGTCGCGCCGGCTTGCGGTTTTGTCGAACGTGCATCGCAGCTGATTCAGCTCTCGTTTAGACGCGACAGAGCAGAGCCGATCCGAACCCAAGCCTTCGTTCCACAGCCGCAAGAAGCCGCGGGTACGAGAGAGTTTTGGATCATCGGGGGCAAGAAAAGCAGGGCGGAAGGGGTCGAGGCCATGAAGATCAAGCAGAAACTTGAAAATCCGTTCGCGCTCATCGTGCAAGGCTTCGTCGCGGGAGCGATCATCCTCTATGCGACGACTCCGGCCAATGTGGACCGGCCGGCGCAGGACGTGCCGATGGAAGCCGTCACGGCCGGTGCCGCGGCACAAATCTCAGAGGCTTGATCGGAGACTCTCAATGAGGCCCGGATTCGCATTTCAGGCTGATTCAGCCTGAAATGACCTGGTCTAGCAGCTTGAAAGCTCTTCCCGCCCGGTATAGCTGGGCCCATGGTTCGCTTTTCGTTCTCCGGGCATGATCTGATGGCGCTGCCCCAGGGCGCGCTCTACTGGCCATCGCGCCGCGCACTGCTGGTGGCCGATCTTCACCTTGAGAAAGCAAGCTGGTTCGCGAGGCTCGGGCAGATGCTGCCGCCTTACGACAGCGTCGCGACGCTGTCTGACCTGACGGCGCTGTCTGTCACCACCCAGGCCCAGGAGATCTGGTGTCTCGGCGACAGCTTCCACGATCGGCACGGCTGCGACCGGCTGCCGGAACGGGCGCGCGAGATGCTGACCGCGCTCACCGCAGCCACACGCTGGACCTGGATCACCGGCAATCACGATCCTGGCGTCTCCGACCCGTGCGGAGGCGCGGTGGTGGACGAAGCCGAGGTCGATGGGTTGCTCCTCCGCCACGAGGCCGACCCGGCGGAGACGCGTCCGGAATTGTCCGGCCATTTCCATCCCAAGCTTCGCATCATTCACCGCGGCCGCAAGGTCGCGCGCCGCTGCTTCGTCGCCACCGATAGGAAGCTGATCCTGCCGGCATTCGGCGCCCTGACCGGCGGCCTCGACGCTTCGCACCCTGAGATCGTCCGTGCCGTCGGGCGCGACGCCCAGGCACTCGTTCCTGTGGCGGACCGCCTGCTCAGATTCCCGCTGGCAGCCTGACGCTACCCGGCGTCCTTTCGAGCAGTGACCGGTAAGCGTCAGTTCCGGTAGCTCGCCGGGAACATCCGCTTCAGCGCGGCGACCTTGGGCACGTCATGCGCGAGAATATAGGGGTGGCGCGGGTTCCGCCTCATGAAATCCTGATGATAGGCCTCGGCGGGGTAGAAGCTGCCGCTTTCGATCCTGGTCACGATCGGGCGCCTGGCCGCGCGGAGTTTGGCGATGAAAGCCTGCGCGGCGGTCCGCTGCGCCGCATTTTGCGGGAAGATTGCCGAGCGGTAGCTTGGGCCGACGTCGGGACCCTGTCGGTTGAGCTGCGACGGATCGTGCGCAACCGAGAAATAGATGCTCAGGAGATCGGCATAGCTGACAAGCCGCGGATCGTAGCTGATCCTGACCGCTTCGGCATGGTCGGTCTGCTCGGAGCTCACTTTGGCATAGCTCGCATCCGCCCTTGCACCGCCGGCATAGCCGGACACCACGGAGGCGACACCCTTCACATGCTCGAAGACCGCTTCCATGCCCCAAAAGCAGCCGCCCGCCAAAATTGCCGTCTCGACCTTGGGCTGCGCGGCTGCAGGCGTGCCCGCGAGGGCAGCGGCAAGGGCGAGAAGCCGCCTCATGCGGGACGGAACTTCATCGCGACACCGTTCATGCAATAACGCAACCCGGTCGGCTTCGGCCCGTCGTCGAAGACATGGCCGAGATGCCCTCCGCAGCGGCGGCAATGGACCTCGGTTCGCTTCATGAAGAGGCTATTGTCCTCCTTGGTGCCGACCGCATTCTTGAGCGGCGCCCAGAAGCTCGGCCAGCCGGTGCCGCTTTCAAACTTCGTCGCGGAGGAGAAAAGCGGCAGGCCACAGCCCGCGCAGACGAACACGCCCTTGCGCTTCTCCTTGTTGAGCGGGCTCGATCCGGCGCGCTCGGTGCTTTCCTGGCGAAGGACCGAATATTGCTGCGGGGTCAGCCGCTTCTTCCAATCGGCTTCGCTGAGCTTGATCTCGAAATTGCCGGGCCGCGCGTGCGATCGGCCACCGCCCCCGAAAAGCGCGAGCCCTCCGGCTAGCGCCACTCCGCCTCCGCCAAGCATCATGCGTCTATCCATCATCGCCTGAAGATCCTCCGTTTCGTGCCGCTAGAAGAGATACGATGAACCGCGCATTGCGGATGCGGGGTTCAGCGCAGCACCGCCGGAATCAGCCCGCGCGCCGCGTTGCCGATATAGAAGCCGTCAACGAGATCGGCAGCAACCAGGTCCGCCTCTTCTGCTTCGCCGGACGCGATCAGCCGTTCCCTCAAAATACCCGGGAGCAGACCTCGCGATGAGGGCGGCGTCCGGAGCTTCCCGTTCCGAGGAACGAAGATGTTGGTGAAACTGCCTTCGGTGAGGAAGCCCGCTTCATCTTCGAACACCAGCTCGAACATACCCGTCCGTTCCCGCGCGTCATCGTAAAAGGCGCGGTCGGTCGTCTTGTGGCGAAGGCGGAAATCGTCGCTTGGAACCGGCAGCGGGGCCACGGCAACCTGTACCGCCCTCGCTGGGCCAGGCGCGCATGGCCGCACTTCAATCGCCACCGCTCCGCTCCGCGACAGGAGAAGCCGCACCTTGCGTGCCTCACGTAAGTGAAAGGTCGCAGCCTGGATCTCGTTGCGCGCGCCGTGGCGGTCGAACGGGAATCCGAACGCCTCTGCGCTCCGCTTCATCCGGGCCAGGTGCCGGTCGATATCGGCGATGCCGTCGCGTGGGTCGAAGCGCATCGTCTCGATGAGATCGAAGCTTCGGTCCGGATCACTCACAAATGCTCCCTTCGCCAGGCACTCGCGCCATTCCTCCTCGGCGCGGCTGTCGGCCACGATTCCGGAGCCGAGGCCCATCAGCGCACGGCTCTCGCCCGCCCTTATCGCCAAAGTCCGGATCGCGACATTGAAAGATGCGTCCCCTGTCGGCCCGATCCTTCCGATCGAGCCGGTATAGACGCCGCGTGGACGCCCCTCCTCCTCGGCGATGATCTCCATCGCTCGAATCTTCGGCGCACCGGTGATCGAGCCGCAGGGGAAGATCGCCTCGATGAGATCGACGGCGCCAAGCCCCTCCTCCAGCTCCGAGGTGACGGTGGAAGTCATCTGATGGACCGTCGGATAACTCTCCACCGCAAAAAGCGAGGGGACCTTGACCGTGCCCGGCCTCGATACCCGCGAAAGATCGTTGCGGAGAAGATCGACGATCATCAGGTTTTCGGCCCGCTGCTTCGGGTCCGCCCGCAGCGCGTGCGCCTCCGCCGCATCTTGCCCCGGGTCCTGACGCCGGGCCGCCGTGCCCTTCATCGGCTGCGCGGTGACCTGTCCCTGCTCCAGGGTGAAGAAGAGCTCCGGCGAAAAGGAGAGCAGCCAATGTTCGCCGGTGAAGACGACCGCGCCATGCCCTGCTTTGGCCCTGCGCCGCACGCCCGCATAGACGGCGAGCGGATGCCCTGCCGTGAGCACCTCCGCCGGAAAGGCGAGGTTCGCCTGATAGATGTTTCCGGCCGCGATATGCTCCTTCACGCGGGCAACCGAAGCTTCGTAGGCGGCGCGCTCGATCCGGGGACCAGCCGGGCCGGTCCATCCCGCATTGGGATCGGGAAGCAGCGAGGGGACATGGCTGACCTGCTCGACATCCTTGAACAGGCCGAACCAGAGGAGCGGCGGATCCTCGGCACCGGCTACGGCGGAGAGCGGCGCCAGCTTCGCCTCCAGCGCATGACCCGCCTCATAGGCCACGAACCCGGCCGCATGCAGCCCCTGCGCCGCCGCCTCGCGCAAAAGGAGAAGCGCCGGCATCACCTCGTCGGGCCGGCGTGCTTCAATGATCTTGACCCCGCGCCGATAGAGGAGCCCCGCCCCCTCGGCACGGGCATCGTCGAGCAGGATGAAGGGCGCAGCTTCGTCAATCACGATGCCGCGCTTGCCATATCAGCGGTTCGAGCCCATCTGCGGTGGAAGCCCGCGCAGCCGGGCGCTCTAGGAGAATGTCGGTGGTTTCCAGTGTCTTCGATCTGTTCAAGATCGGGGTCGGCCCTTCCAGTTCGCACACCATGGGTCCGATGACGGCGGCTCACGCCTTTGTCGAGATGCTGGACGAAAAAGCGCTGCTCGACGGCACGGCGCGCGTGCAGGCGAATCTTTACGGCTCGCTTGCCCTCACCGGCAAGGGGCACGCGACCGATCGTGCCGTCCTGCTCGGGCTGTCCGGCAGGCAGCCGCACAGCCTCGATCCCGACGAGGCGGACTTGGTCGTCGCTCGCGTCCGAGCCAGCGGCAGGTTGATGTTGGTCGGCCGCCGCGAAATCGCCTTTGACGAGCCGGTCGACATGCGCTTCCTCCAACGTGAGCGGTTGCCGCACCATTCGAACGGCATGCGCTTCACCGCGTTCGACGCCGCTGGCGAGACACTCGACAGCAAGGTCTATTACTCGGTGGGCGGCGGAGCCATCATCGATGAAAGCACCGTCGCCCGCAACGCGCCGCCGGAGGGC
The DNA here is from genome assembly GCA_030777185.1 of Pseudomonadota bacterium. Taxonomy (GTDB): domain Bacteria; phylum Pseudomonadota; class Alphaproteobacteria; order Sphingomonadales; family Sphingomonadaceae; genus Allosphingosinicella. Next base: position 1,034 of record JALYGI010000484.1, on the reverse strand, counting down.
GCCTGGGACATTCCCTATAATTATCACAGCGCTGACGAGCTGCTTGCGATCGCCGCGCGGGAGGGTCTCACCATCGCCGAAATCGCCCGCGCCAACGAGCGCGCCGGCCTCTCCGACGACGAGATCGACCGTCGTCTCGCTGCGATCTGCGAAGCGATGTCCGCCTGCATCGACCGCGGCATCGCCATCGACGGCATCCTCCCCGGCGGCCTCAAGGTGAAGCGCCGCGCCCCTGCGCTGCATCGGCTGCTGCTGGAACGCGCCGAGCGCATGCTTCAGGACCCGCTGACCGTCCTCGACTGGGTTAATCTGTGGGCTCTGGCCGTCAACGAGGAGAATGCTGCCGGGGGGCGCGTCGTGACCGCACCGACCAACGGCGCGGCGGGCATCGTGCCGGCGATCCTGCGTTACTATCAGCGCTTCACCCCCCGCGCGTCGGACGAGGGCGTGAAGGTCTTCCTGCTGACAGCCGCCGCGATCGGCTCATTGTTCAAGGAGAACGCCTCCATTTCCGGTGCGGAGGTTGGCTGCCAGGGCGAGGTCGGCGTCGCCTGCTCGATGGCCGCCGCGGGCCTGACGGCAGCGCTCGGCGGTACGCCGGGACAGATCGAGAATGCCGCCGAGATCGGAATGGAGCATAATCTCGGCCTTACCTGCGACCCGGTCGGCGGCCTGGTCCAGGTCCCCTGCATCGAGCGTAACGCCGTGGGTGCAATCAAGGCGATTGAGGCTTCGCGCCTCGCGCTCGTCGGCAATGGCGATCACCGTGTCTCGCTCGATCAGGTGATCGAGACGATGCGCAAGACCGGCCTCGACATGAACGAACGCTACAAGGAGACCTCGCTTGGCGGCCTCGCCGTCAACGTAGTGGAGTGCTGAGCCCGCTTCAGGATGATCGCGCGGCGCTAGCTGCGTTCGGGCGTTCAGTGGAGGCGGCGAAGATAAAGCGGCGGCACGCGGTCCGTGAGCCAGACGCCGTTCGCACTCCGGAAAAAGCGATGACCGCGCATTTCCCCGCTGCGCACCTCCAATAT
>JALYGI010000483.1 GCA_030777185.1 Pseudomonadota bacterium | reverse complement strand
ACTCGAAAACCTTGGTCGGAGAGCCACTTGAGGCCGTCCATCGCTTTCGCCCAGCTTCCTGCCCCTCGTTCCGCCTCATGCAGCCTCCTGCTGTGATGGTCGAGGCTGACGCGCATGGTAAGCCTGGGGCCGTGCGCCTGGACGAGCGCGGCAAGTTCACGCTCGAAGCGGCGCATGGGGCGCATGCCATTGGTGAGAACCAGCACGTCGAAACCGCGCTCGAGGGCGGAGCGCAGCATAGGGATCATGTCCCGGTTCATGAAAGGCTCGCCGCCGGTGAAGCCGATCTCGCGCGTGCCGAGCCGCTGCGCCTCCTCGAGAAAGCCTTCGGCTTCGGCAAGACTCAGATAAACGAGCGCGTCGTTGGTGGGGGAGCTTTCGATATAGCAGCTCTTGCAGGCAAGATTGCAGAGCGTGCCGGTATTGATCCACAGCGTTTCCAGCCGCTCCAGCGCGACGTGTGCGCGCGGCTCGCCCTTCGCCGTCAACAGCGGATCGCGGAACTTCGCCGAATCAAGCGGGCGCGCCGCCGGATCCACGAAAGGCGAAGCTTCTTCGGCGGCGCGCGTAGCTATCTTCCTTCTCCCGTAACTTCAGTTGGGTATTCGCCGCGGCGGGCAGGCTGGTTACGACACTATTTCAAAGCGTCGAAGCTCTTTCCGGCGAAGCCGATACGGGGCGGTAACCTTTGCGGCGCGCTTCCCGAATAGCTAAGCGGTCGAAACACGAGCGGGGCAGCGGCATGAAGAGTTTCGGCAAGGTGGGTCTGCTGCTGGTCCTGCTCGGAGCCATCGCCGCCTTCTTCATCTTCGATCTTGGCGATTATCTTACCCTCGCCAATTTGAAAGCTCGCCAGAGCGAGCTTGCCGCATTGGTCATGCAACGGCCGCTGCTCGCGGTCGGGGGCTTCTTCCTCCTCTACGTCGCGGTGACGGCGCTCTCGCTGCCCGGCGCGGCGATCATGACGCTCGCGGCCGGCGCAATCTTCGGCTTGCTGCTCGGCACGCTGGTTGTCTCCTTCGCGTCTGCGATCGGCGCAAGCCTCGCCTTTCTCTCCTCCCGCTATGTGCTTCGCGATTGGGTGCAAAGCCGGTTCGGCAAACGCGTCAAGGCGATCGACCGCGGCATCGAGAAGGATGGCGCCTTCTACCTGCTGACGCTTCGCCTGATTCCCGCCTTTCCCTTCTTCCTGATCAACCTCGCCATGGGGCTGACGCGGATGCGGCTCCTGACCTTCTACCTCGTCAGCCAGGTGGGGATGCTCGCCGGCACCATCGTCTATGTGAACGCGGGAACGCAGCTCGCGCAGATCGAAAGCACATCGGACATCCTGTCGCCGGCGCTGATCGGCTCGTTCGTCCTGCTCGGGCTGTTCCCGCTCCTCGCCAAGTTCGTGCTGGGGGCGCTGCGGAAGCGGCGCGTCTACAAGAATTATCGGCGGCCGAAGCGCTTCGACCGCAACCTGATCGTGATCGGCGCAGGCGCGGGCGGGCTGGTGACGGCCTATATCGGAGCGACCGTCAAGGCGAAGGTGACGCTGATCGAGGCACACAAGATGGGAGGCGACTGCCTCAACACGGGCTGCGTCCCTTCAAAAGCGCTGATCCGGACCGCGCGCCTGGCTCACGAAATGCGGACGGCCGGCGATTACGGCCTCCTATCGCGGGAGCCCGAGTTCAGCTTTGCGGCGACGATGGAGCGTATCCACGCGATCATCCGCGAGATCGAGCCGGCGGACAGCGTCGAGCGCTACACGAAGCTCGGAGTCGATGTGCGCCTCGGCCACGCCAAGATCGTCGATCCATGGACGGTGGAGATCGACGGCAAAGACAGGCTGACCGCCCGCGCGATCGTGATCGCCGCCGGGGCCGAACCGTTCGTGCCCGACATTCCAGGCCTCAAGGAGGCCGGATATCTCACAAGCGACACGATGTGGGACACGCTGCGCGGGCGGGACGAGATGCCGCGCCGGATCGTGATCGTCGGCGGCGGCCCGATCGGGACGGAGATGGCGCAGGCTTTCGCCCGCATGGGCGCGGATGTGACGCAGGTTGAACATGGCGACCGGCTGCTGTCGAAAGAGGATCCCGAGGTCTCGGACTTCGTCGCGGAACGGCTCCGCAGCGAGGGCGTCAGCATCCTCACCGGCCACGGCGCGAAGCGATGCGAGGGCAAGACGCTGATCGCCGACGTGGGCGGGAAGGAAGTCGCCCTCCCCTTCGACGAGATCATCGTCGCGGTGGGGCGTCAGGCGCGGCTCAGCGGCTATGGGCTGGAAGAGCTCGGCATCGAGACCAACCGAACCGTCGTCACCAACGATTATCTCGAGACGCTCTACCCGAATATCTTCGCCGTCGGGGACGTGGCCGGGCCTTACCAATTCACTCACTTCGCGGCGCATCAGGCCTGGTATGCGGCGGTGAACGCATTGTTCGGCACATTCCGAAAATACCGGACGGATTATTCGGTGCTGCCCTGGGCCACCTTCACCGATCCGGAAGTGGCGCATGTCGGTCACAACGAGCTATCCGCGCGTGAAGAGGGCGTGAATTACGAGGTGGTTCGTTATGATTTGGGCCATCTCGACCGGGCGGTGGCGGAGAGCGCGAACGAGGGCTTCGTGAAGATCCTCGTAGCGCCGGGCAAGGACCGGATCCTTGGCGCGACCATCGTTGCCGCCAATGCCGGCGAGCTCCTCGCCGAGATCGTGCTGGCGATGAAGCACGGCATCGGTCTCAACAAGATCCTCGGCACCATTCACACCTATCCGACGATGAGCGAGGCCAACAAATATGCGGCGGGCGAGTGGAAGAAGGCGCACAAGCCGGAGCGGGCGCTGCGCCTGCTCGAGCGATACCATCAATGGCGGCTTGGATGAGAGGCACGCGGATCGTCATCTTCGCCAAAGCGCCGGTGCCGGGAAAGGCGAAGACCCGGCTCGCACCGGCTCTGGGCGAAGACGGCGCGGCGGGGCTGGCGCATCGCATGCTGCTCGACACCTGGGGGCAGGCCAAGGC
>JALYGI010000482.1 GCA_030777185.1 Pseudomonadota bacterium | reverse complement strand
TAACCGATCAAGTCGACCTTTCTGGAGAAAAAGCGACGCCCCCCCGGGCTCACTGTCGAGGATCGAGCTTGCCCCGGCAGGTTGGAATTCCTTAGCAGCGCGAGGTAAACTGTCGGTTAAACGGGCGGCGCTTCAGGTGCGGATTAGGGACCGAGTTCGTCGAAGCCTCATCTCGCGTTGGAGACTGCTTCGCCTCGTCAAGCTGGATGCTTGAAAGCGGAAGCAGCCGGGGCCGTCGCTGATGCACAGGGGCCGGTAAGGAACGGGAAATGGTTTGTCGGTAGAAGTCCCGGCCATGACCCAGCCACGCAATGACGACGTCTCGGATATTCCGCTCGACTCCTTCGAAGACGACAGCGCGCCGGTGACGCCAGATCAGATCAAGGTGCTGATCGTCGACGACAGCGCAATGATGCGCCGTCTGCTCGCCCGCGCGCTCACTGATCTTGGTTTCACGAAGATACTCGTTTCCGAGGATGGAGCTGCGGGCCTTGCGGCCGCCGAGCGTGAGGCCCCCGACATCATAATTTCAGACTATGACATGCCGGGGATGCACGGACTTGAGTTCATCGAGGCGGTCCGAAGCAACGAGGCGCTGGACCAGACGGCGATCATCATGCTGAGCGCCGCCGACGACCAGGGTGTTGTCGAGAGCGCGCGCGATCTCGGTGCGGACACATTCATGGTCAAGCCGTTCGGGACCGCCGACCTTAAAGATCTCATCGGAACCCTTTATCAACGCTTCAACTGCGCGCAGATCGTATGGCCGGACTGATCCGGAAGGTCGACTTTTGCACGCGCAAGCCGAAGTTCTGGCGCCCTGGCAAGTAATCTCGAGGCGCCCGGTCTGCAGGCGAACGCAGGACCCACAAGCCGTACACCTCCGCAACGGCACGTCTACATTTTTCCGAGATGGTAGCGGAGGAGGGACTTGAACGCCCGACACGCGGTTTATGATTCCGCTGCTCTAACCAGCTGAGCTACTCCGCCCCGGGAGGCTCCGTTCGAACAGAGGGAACCGGAGGTCCGCTATGGGTGGAACGCGCGCGCTCGCCTCGACGCCCCCCATTGAGACGAAAGAAACGTTCAATGACCCCGCTCCTACAGTTCGAGCCGGGCCGTGTTGGCACCACTTAGCGACTTGCCCGATGGCACGAAGGTGGTCCATGCTTCATGCATGCGGAAGGTGGTGCTCTTTGCTGCTTTTGCATGGGCGCTTGCTGGCTGTGGGGGCTCTAGCCCGACGTCCTCCCCGACGCCGGCGCCACCGGCAACCTCACCCGAGCCCGCTCCGCCGACGTCACCCGCGCCTCAGCCGCCGCCGGTCGTCGCGACCTATCAGAATCCGGTCCTCGACAGCGATTTCCCCGATCCCGCGGTCATTCGCGCCAGCGACGGCCTCTATTACGTCTATGCGACGCAGACCGACGAGGGCGGGCGATGGATCAACATCCAGGTGGCACGCTCGCGCGACCTGGTGAGCTGGGAGCGGATGGGAGACGCCTTACCATTCAAGCCAACATGGGCAAGCCGGACGCAGGATTTCTGGGCGCCGCACGTGGCGGAGCATGATGGGCGCTATTTCCTTTATTATTCCGCCCGACCCGACGCGGCGCTGACCGATCCGAGCCGCGGCCTGTGCCTTGCCGTCGCCACAGCCGTCCGGCCCGAAGGGCCGTTCACCGACACGGGAGGGCCGCTCCAGTGCGGCGAGACGTTCGTCAACATCGACCCCATGGCCTATGACGACCCGGCGACGGGGCGGCGGCTGCTTTACTGGGGATCGGGCCACCAGCCGATCAAGGTGCAGGAGCTTGCGGCCGACCGCGTCTCGTTCGCGCCCGGGAGCCGCCCGGTGGACCTGATCCCGGCACTGCCGGGGTCCGATCCGTCCCAATATTCGCGACTGGTCGAGGGCGCCTGGGTCGTGCTCCGCGATGGCTGGTATTACCTCTTCTATTCGGGCGACACTTGCTGCGGACGCAACGCCCATTATGCGGTGTTGGTCGCCCGTTCGCGCAGCGCTACCGGACCGTTCGAGACGCTGGCGCAGGCGACTGGTGCGCGCAGCAGCGTGATCCTGGAGCAGCGCGGCATTTGGGTGGCGCCGGGGCACAATTCAGTGATCCAGGACCAGGCGGGCGATCACTTCATGCTGTACCATGCGGTCGATTCCCGCCGCCCCCGCTTGAGGCCCGACGCGGAGATCAACACCCGCCGGATCATGCTGCTCGACCGGATCCTGTGGCGCGACGGCTGGCCGCGGATAGAGGGCAACGGCCCTTCAACCGAGCCGCAACCCCGCCCCGTCACGCGTTGACCCTTGTTGGCCCCGACCGAAGGTCCCGAGCCATATTGAGGGCGCACGGCAGGGGATCAGTTCGGTAGCATCCCAACCGCAGCAAAAAACCAGTTGGTAGTGGGTCAGTTTGAAAATAGGCCGGATTGACAGGCCCGCCATGGGAACCAACTCGTCAGCATGCGCGCTCCCACAGCGCTGCCCAGCCGGGCCAGGGATGCCATCTGGGCACTGGCCCGAAGGTACTCATGAGGCTCTCTGTGTCGTGAGCTTGGCTACTATCATAGTATGGCGTGACATGGCGGCTTGAGACGGAAAAGGGGAAGGCCGTGAAAGAAGTGGTCACTAGGCTGCGCGTTCGTTCGACAGAAGGTGGGTTTGTCGCAAGGTTCGCGCTGCCGGCGCTCCTCCTTATTCTCCCAGTCAGTTCCGCCGCCGGCTTGGAGTGGACGAACCGCTACCCGAAAATCGCAAATGTGGCACATCACGTTTACCTGGAGGGCTTCAACCTTCCCACGCTGGCTCACGGGCCGACGGACCCGGCGCCGTCGCCAGACGGCAGGACGGTGGCCATTGCCGCGAGGGGCTGGCTCTGGCTGATCGACGTCCAGACGCGGGAAGCGCGACGGCTCACTCGCGGCGGCGGCGTTGATTCCCGCCCGGCCTGGTCCCCAGACGGACGGCAGATCGCCTTCGTTCGGGACAGTGGCCGAGACACCAGCATTCTGATTGTTGACGTGGCGTCTCGGAAGGAGCGGACCCTGGTCGACACGCCGGCAATGGACCTCGATCCTTCGTTTTCCAGCAACGGGCGCTTTGTGTTCTACAGCTCGGCCGAAGCTGGGGACCTCGATCTTTGGCGGATCGAGCTTTCGAGCAGCCGGAAAACTCGCCTCACGACCGCGCGCGGACTTGAACTCCAGCCGCAGCAGCTTGGCACCACTGACGAGCTCGTCTTCGTCTGGAAGGCGAGTAGTTCGTCGGACAATGTAGCGGTCCTAAACCTTCGCGACGGTAAGCAACGCGTGCTCCGCGAGGAGGGCGTAGCCTCTCAGATGAGAGCCTCTGCATCGCCATCCGGCGGGGCCATCGCAGTGACGGTCCCGCTACAGGATAGGCTACAGCTACTGCTGCTCGACGCTAAAGGTGGACCGCCCATCCGGCTTGCTCACGTGGCCCATTACCCGCAGACGCCGAGCTGGAGCCGCGATGGCGCATACATCTACTACGTCCAGCCGGATGGCGAGGAGCGCTTCCGACTCTACAGAATTGCAGCCACAGGCGGTAATATGGAGGAG
>JALYGI010000481.1 GCA_030777185.1 Pseudomonadota bacterium | reverse complement strand
ATCCTGGACGCTGTCGAGACGGCGCTCGACCTCGCTCCCGACGCCCTCGACGAATCCCGGAGCGTGCTCGCCCGCTTCGGCAACATGTCTTCCTCGACCCTGATGTTCGTGCTTGCCGATCTGCTCGCCACGCCCGAGCGGCGGAGCGGCGTCGCGCTGGCCTTTGGGCCGGGGCTGGCGGCGGAAGGCTTCCGCTTCGAACGGGCGTGATGACACACCGCGCTTAGGGGACGGCCTCTGGTTCTGCCGGACCGCTTACGCGCCAGATGATGTTTCCAACATCGTCCGCGACGAGCAGCGAGCCGTCGCGCGCGATCTGGACGCCGACCGGGCGTCCCATCGCCTCGCCCTTTTCATTGAGAAAGCCGGTCAGGATGTCGATCGGCATTCCTGATGGCTTCCCCCGTTCGAACGGGATGAAGATGACCTTGTAGCCGCTCCTCGGACTTCGATTCCACGAACCGTGCTGGCCTACGAAAGCGCCGGAGGCCAGATGTGGCCCGAGCCGCGCGCCCTTTGAGAAGGTGAGCCCGAGCGAACCGGTATGGGGCCCCAGACCATAATCGGGCCTGAGAGCTTTGGCGATCATATCGGGCCGGGCAGGCTTGACGCGCTGATCGACGTTCCGGCCCCAATAGCTCCAGGGCCACCCGTAGAAGCCACCGGCTTGCACGCTGGTCATGTAATCGGGCGGGACGTCGCTTCCCATCTCATCGCGCTCGTTGACCGCAGTCCAAAGCACTCCGCTGTCGGGGTTCCAGTCCATGCCGACTGGATTGCGCAGGCCCGAAGCGAAAATGCGAGTGGCACCGGTGGCGGGATCGATCTCAAGAATGGCGGCCCGGTTCAACTCCTCATCGAGGCCATGTTCCGCGATGTTGCTGTTGGAGCCAACGCCCACATAGAGGCGCGAACCATCCGCATTGGCGACGAGGCTCTTGGTCCAATGGTGATTTCGGCCGGCCGGAAGATCAGCGATCTTGCGCGGGGGAGCCTCAATGCGGGTGGCGCCTCGTCTGTAGGGAAAAGCCATAACGGCATCTGCATTGGCGACGTAGAGCGTGTCTCCGACCAGGGCCATCCCGAAAGGCGAGCGAAGCCCGGTGAGAAACGCTTCCTTGACTTCCGCAACGCCGTCTCCGTCCCCGTCCCGAAGCAGTGTGATTCTGTTCGCGCTCGGCACGGCCGCACCGGCCTGTTTCATGAACAGCTTCATGAACCAGCCTCTGATGCCGCCCTTCTTCCCCTCAGGCGGCGGCGGCTTGTTCGTTTCGGCGACGAGCACGTCACCATTGGGCAGGACGTAGATCCACCGGGGATGATCGAGTCCGCGTGCGAAGGCGTTCACGTGAAGGCCCTGAGCCGGAACGGGTGTCCGCCCGTCGGGCCAGGATTTGGCCGGAGCGATGTTGATCGTGGGGAGTAGGGTTTTGACGGGCGCTGGCAGCTTCGGGTGCGGCCCCATTCCTTCCGCAACGGCGAGGTCAGCCCTATGCCCGCAGCCGGCCAGAACCAGTGTGGCCCCGAGCAGCGCTCCCCTCGCCCTCCAGCCGATCATCGGGGCCCGTGGCTGAAGTCCGGCCTGGCGGTTCGCAGGCGCGCGCACGGCTAAGGGGCTAAAGCCCAGCGAGAGTCTCATCACACTACTCCTTGCGTGGGAAGGGGCTGCGCCTTGCCACTCGCCGGCGCGAGCGGAGCACCTCGGCAGCCGAGGAAATCGCGTCCTTCGTGGGTCTCCAGTCCAGGAGGACAAGGGGCGACATAATTCAACATCATGCCTCAACTCGTTCCCGCGCTTGGCGCTGTCCTGTCGTTTCCTGTGATGCGCAAACGCGAGAAAGGTTCCCCACCAATGGCTTGTAGAAGCCATCGCAAGCTCCCACACACGTCTGGAGACACCGACAATGCAGTTGGACGTTCGAAGTACAAATCTCTGGTGCTAGTTGAGCGGCTTCCAGTTGCCGATGCCCGTCTGACGGGCAGTGCGGCGCACTTTGCTCCCCTGAGGTGCCGCCTCAGATCAGTTCGCGCGCCTGGTCCAAGGCGATGGTCCGGGCGATCATCCCTCGATCCGCGGTTCCCTTGAGAAACGCCCCGGCAAGGTGGAGCGCCTGACCGGCTTCGACAGAGGGGGGCATCGGAGGCTCGAACCGGTCGACAACGGCCTCGACGACGCATGGACCCGGGTGGGCCAGTGCCTCGCGCAGCCCGTCGGCGCAGTGCGCGGGATCGTCGATGCGGATCCCGCGCGCGCCGCAGCCCTCCGCCACCTTCACGAAGTCGATCGGCTCCAGCTCGACGCCGTATTCGGGATTGCCGATCTCGGCGACCTGCTCCCATTTGATCATGCCGAGGCCGTCATTCTTGATGACCAGGATTTTCACATCCAGGCTGTATTTGCGCAGCGTCACCAGGTCCCCCATCAGCATGCTGAGGCCGCCGTCTCCGACCACCGCGACCACCTGCCGGTGCGGATGGGCAATCGCCGCTCCGATGGCGTAAGGCAGACCGCAAGCCATGGACGCGAGCGTTCCCGAGCAGCTGAACATCTGCCGGCCGCGCATTTCCACGTGGCGCGCCGTCCAAGCGGTGACCGTTCCCGTGTCGGCGATGATGATCGCGTCGTCCGTTAACAGCTTGCTGAGCTCGTGCGTGACCACCTGCGGCTTCATCGGGACGTCATTCCTGGTGCCGCGCTGGATCATCAGCTCGCGCCAGTCACGCATTCCGTCCTGGGCTTTCTCCAGGAACGAACGGTCGGACTTGGGCCGGACCCGCTCTAGGAGCGCGCGCAAGGTGCGCGCACTATCACCCACCAACCCCGCCTCCACCGGATAGCGAAGGCCGATCCGCTGCGGATCCACGTCGATCTGGACCGCGCGTGCGCGGCCCGGGTCCGGATAATATTCCATGTACGGAAATGTCGATCCGACGATCAAAAGAGTATCGCAGTCTTTCAAGCCCTCCTGCGACGGTTTTGTCCCGAGCAGGCCAACGCCTCCGGTGGCGAAGGGGCTGTCGTCCGGGATTGCGCCTTTACCCAGCAGTGCCATTCCGACCGGAGCTCCCAGGCGGTCGGCAAGCTCCAGCAGCTCTTCACGCGCACCGAGGGCTCCCCGGCCGGCCAGAATGAAGACCTTGCCTCCTTCGTTCAGGATTTCGGCCGCGCGGGCGAGTTCGCGTTCGTCCGGCAAGTGCCCGCCGCGCGCCATAAGGTTGGAAACGTGGTCTGCGACATTGCGCTTCGACCGATCCGCCTTTTTCAGCGGCATCTGCTGTATGTCGATCGGTATCGTGACGTGGGTCGGCTTTCGGTAGGCGAGCGCGGTCCGGCAGGCGAGTTCGACCACATTCTCGACGTGTGCCGGCCCCATGATGCGGGTGCTGTAAGCGCAGGCATCGGCGAAGAGCTTGTCCAGCTCGACGTCCTGCTGCGTGTGGGTCGCGAGGAGATCGTGATATTGCAGCCCGGTGATCGCGAGCACGGGCACTTGATCGAGCTTGGCGTCATAGATGCCGTTCAGGAGATGGATGCCGCCCGGGCCGGAGGTGGCGAGGCAGACGCCGAGCCGGCCAGTGAACTTTGCGTATCCGACCGCTGCGAATGCCGCCGCCTCCTCGTGCCGCACCTGAATGAATCGGATCTCCTCCTGCCGCGTCCTGAGCGCCTCCATGATGCCGTTGATTCCGTCTCCCGGCATTCCGAAGATAACGGTGACACCCCATTCGATCAGCGTATCGATCAGTACGTCGGCGGCGGTCGTAGCGGCCATGCCCTGCTCCTTCAGCCGATCGCCTTCTTTTCGAGCGGCTTGTACGTTGGGCCATGGATCACCTCGCCGCTTATCTCGTAGCGAGAGCCATGGCAGGGGCAGTCCCAGGTCCGGTCATTCTCATTCCAGCCGACAAGGCAGCCCATGTGGGTGCATACCGCCGAGACTGCGTGGAGCCGGCCCTGCTCGTCGCGGAACGCGGCGACATTCTCGCCGCTCACTTTGAGGACCGCGGCCTCGCCCGGCGCAAGTTCGTCGAACGAATGCGGTTTGGTGGTGACATATCCTCCGACCAGCTCCTTCGCGACCTCGAGATTCTGCTTGGCGAATTCCTTGGCGCCGGCGATCGGCTTCACTCGGCTGGCATCGAACAGGCTGGCCCATTGGTGATCTCGCCCGCTGGCCAGAGCGGCGAGGATGATGCCGGCCACAGTGCCGTTGGTGATGCCCCAGGCATTGAAACCGGTGGCGACAAGATATCCGTTGCGGGCCGAGGAGGACCATCCGATGAACGGCGCACCGTCCATCGGCGTATAGTCTTCGTTGGTCCAGCGATAGTCGGGCGCTCCTGCTCCGAAATGTTCAGCCGCAAAGCGCTCGATCTCGGCAAAGCCCTGCCGCTCCTCGTCCACATGGCCGTGCTTGAACGAGGGGCCGGTGACGATCAGGTATATATCGCCATTGTGGGCGCGATGGGTCCGCACCGAATGCCGCGGCTCATCGACGCTGATGTACATGCCGTCCGGCGCCCTTGCCGGATCGACCCTAGCGGCGATCACCGGGTGCATGTGCGGATAATTTTCGGCGTAGAAGAGGCCCACTTGGCCGAGTGGCAGGTGGGTCGCCATGATCACCGCGCGCGCCGTCACCGTCCCGCCTGCAGTTACGACACGGGTCAGCTCCCAATCAATCGCCCGGCTTTGTTCAAAGACGTGGCAGCCGTCGCCCGGAATCGTCGCGGCGAGACCCGCCAGATATTTGCAGGGATGGAATTGGGCCTGATTGTCGAAGCGGATCGCGCCCGCCACCGGGAACGGCAGTCCGGGATCGCGCGTGAAGGAGGCCGGAAGCCCGAGCCGCTGGGTAACCTCGACCTCACGCTCGACTGCCTCGAGATGCTGCTCGCCCCGGGCATAAGTATAGGCGGCCTTAGGTTCGAAATCGCAGTCGATCGCATATCGGGAGGCAAGGTCCGCCATCAGGCGGATCGCCGCCTCGTTCGCTTCCGCATAGGTCCGGGCGCCATCCTCACCGAACGCCCTGGCTAGCTTGCCGTAAGCGAGGTTGTGCTGCGACGTGATCTTCGCGGTGGACTTGCCCGTCACCTCCTGTCCGACCTTGCGCGCCTCCACGACGGCGACGCTGAGGCCGGCATCCTTCAGCAGCCGCGCGGCCGTGATGCCCACC
>JALYGI010000480.1 GCA_030777185.1 Pseudomonadota bacterium | reverse complement strand
TGCGCAGTGGGTGGAGACGATCCTCGGGCCGCGTTGATCCTCTCACAGCCGCGGCAGCGTCACGCCGCGTTGCCCCATATATTTGCCGGCGCGGTCGGCGTAGCTCGTCTCGCAGGGCTCGTTGCCCTGAAGGAAGAGGAACTGGCACGCGCCCTCGTTCGCGTAGACCTTGGCCGGGAGCGGCGTGGTGTTGGAGAATTCGAGCGTCACATGCCCCTCCCAGCCGGGCTCCAGCGGGGTCACGTTCACGATGATGCCGCAGCGTGCATAAGTGGATTTGCCGAGGCAGATGACGAGTACGTCGCGCGGCACCCGGAAATATTCGACGGTATGGGCAAGCGCGAAGCTGTTGGGCGGAATGATGCAGACGTCGGTCTTTCGGTCGACAAAGCTGTTCGACTTGAAGTCTTTGGGATCGACAATGGCGCTGTCGACATTGGTGAAGATCTTGAAGTCGTCGGATACGCGTGCGTCGTAGCCGTAGCTCGACAGGCCGTAGCTGATCACCCCCTCGCGCCTCTGCCGGTCCTCGAAGGGCTCGATCATCCCCTTCTCGAGCGCCTGGGCGCGAATCCATTTGTCCGACATGATGCTCATGAACGACTTCTCTCCCGTCCTTTGTGCGCTTTCGCGGGAATGGCAGGGAAGGGCAAGGGTGTCTGCCGAGTGTCCCATCCGGCGTTGGAGAAGCTCGGCACGTCAGCGACTGACTCAGGGCCGCTGCACGTTCCAATCCACGCGCCCCTCGATGCCCCGAAGACGGCGGAAGTTCGAGACTTGCCAGAGGTGCCAGGGCCTCGCTCCGAAATCCGGCGACAGCACGAGGCTTCGAAGCCAAAGCGGCCGCTGCACACGCACGCTTACCTGGTAGGCGCGGTCAAACTCTTCGGTGAGGTAGAGCAGGACGGGCTTGCGGAAATGCGCCTCGACCAGCTGGATGAATGTGGCGAGTTCCGCGTGAAAGGCGGCGCGCGAGAGGCGCCGCGAACAATTGCCGAGATGCTCGAGGTCAACGGCCGGAGCGAGCGCCGCAGGATCGAGCGGGACGGTGGCGATGAAGTTCGCGGCCTGCTCCGCGCCCGAGCGGCAGAGCGTGAAGAAATGATAAGGCCCCCTCTCGATGCCGGCGGCGGCGGCGGCCTCCCAATTTACGGCAAACAGCCGGTCCCGATGATCGCCGCCTTCGCTGGCTTTGATATAGCCGAAATCCACTCCCTGATCCGGAAGCGCCCCCCAGTCGATCGCTCCCTGATGATGCGATACGTCGATGCCCTGCACGGGGTATTCGCTTCTTGCAGGCGTCCAACGTCCCGCGAGAAACCAGGCGGAAGCCGCCAACGAGGCGAGAAGGAGCAGCAGCAGCAGCAGCAGCAGCCCCAGCCGCGTCCCCCGCATCATCTTATGTGCAGCACGCAGATCAAAGTGAAGAGACGGCGCGCCGTGTCGAAATCGAGGTCGATCTTTCCGTCCAGGCACTCCTTGAGGAGATCGGCGGCTTCGTTGTGAACGGCGCGCCGGGCCATGTCGACGCTCTCGATCCGGTGGGGCGTGTCCGAACGAATGGCTTTGTAATAGCTGTCGCAGATGGCGAAATAATCGCGGATTGGCCGGCGGAAGCGGGCAAGGCCGAGCCGGATCGTGTTGAGTGGATTGCCGGCCTCGTCCTTGATGTCGATCGCGAGACGGTTGTCCTCCACCCGGAGCAGGATCCGAAACGGCCCCTCATGGCCGGCGGGATCGAAATGATTGCCTTCGAGCAGGTCGAATATCGCGATCTTCCGCTCCTGCTCGACATCGTCGTTGCGCCGGATGATCGTCCGGTCGTCAAGTTCGATGTCGATGATGCGCGGCTCCGCCATGCCGGGCTGTTAGCCGCCTTATCCACATCCCGTCCACACAAGCTGCCACGGAAAAATTGGAAGCGGTGCTATGCGTTAACCAGCTTCCCGCGTAGGATGCCGGCATGGCCGACATCATCAGACTTGCCGACGCGCAGCCCGTCGACACCCCTTCGCTCCCCCAGAATATCGAGGCCGAAGCGGCGCTGCTCGGCGCGCTGATGATCGACAACAGGCTTGCCGAAGACATCCAGATGAAGCTCCGGCCCGACCATTTCTTCGAGCCGCTGCACGGGCGCATCTACGAGCAGATCCTGAAGCTCATCGATCGCAACATGATCGCCTCGCCGGTCACACTCCGTCCGCTGTTCGAGGCCGATGAGGAGATGAAGGAGCTTGGCGGTCCGGCCTATCTTGCCCAGCTCACAGGCAGCGGAGCCGCAATCATCGGCGCCCGCGATTTTGCTGAGCAGGTCTATGATCTCGCGCTGCTCCGCGCATTGATCGGCGTCGGCCGCGAGATGGTCGAGAACGCCCTCGACACGAGCGACGAGGTCGATCCCAAGGGCCAGATCGAGGCGGCGGAGAGCGCGCTCTATCGGGTGGCCGAGGAAGGCGGCGGCGAGGGGTCGGTCAAAAGCTTCGCCCAGGCCACCCGCATGGCCATTCAGATGGCGGAAAAGGCGCTCAATACCGGCGGGGGCCTTTCCGGCGTCACGACCGGCCTGGACAGCGTCAACGCCAAAACGGGCGGCCTCCATCACTCGGACCTTCTGATTCTCGCAGGCCGTCCCGGCATGGGCAAGACCTCGCTCGCCACCAACATCGCCTTCAACGCCGCCCAGCGACTGGTGCGCGACCTCGAGGACGGCATCGCGCAGGAGAAGTCCGCGGGCGCGGCAGTCGCGTTCTTCAGCCTGGAAATGTCGGCCGACCAGCTCGCCACCCGCATCCTTTCCGAGCAGTCGGGCATCAGCTCCGAAAATTTGCGCATGGGCAAGATCAGCCAGCAGGATTTCCGCAACCTCGCCCGCGCCGCCGGAGAGCTGGAAAGCCTGCCCCTTTATATCGACGATACGCCCGGCCTTACCATCGCCGCGCTCCGAACCCGCGCACGTCGGCTCAAGCGTCAGCGCGGCATCGGCTTCATCGTCATCGACTATCTCCAGCTGCTCCAGGGCAGCGGCAAATCGAGCGACGGCAACCGCGTTCAGGAAATCTCGGAGATCAGCCGCGGCCTGAAGACGCTCGCCAAGGAACTGAACGTCCCCGTGCTGGCGCTTTCTCAGCTGAGCCGTGCGGTCGAACAGCGCGAAGATAAGCGGCCGCAGCTATCCGACCTTCGCGAATCCGGCTCGATCGAGCAGGACGCCGACATCGTGCTCTTCGTCTATCGCGAGGAATATTATGTCGCTTCAAGGGAGCCGAAGCGGCCGGTCGAAGGCGACGATGCCAAGACTTTCGAAGCCCACGAGGCGTGGGCGCGCGACATGGAGCGGGCTTATGGACTTTCCGAGCTGATCGTCGCCAAGCAGCGCCACGGCGCGACCGGCAAGGTGAAGCTGAAGTTCGAGGCCAAGATCACGAAATTCTCGGATTATATCGACGACAGCTATATCCCGGAGATGCGCGGCTAGGCGTCACGGGGCTTGGCCGCGGATGACGATCAGCCCTCGAGATTATTGGCTGCGTAGAGATCCCGGAGGCCGACGCCGATGCTGGCCCGGGCGGTTTCCGCTTCGGAACTCGTTACCGGGTAGGCGCAATAATCGGCGGCGTAATAAGCGCTCGGGCGGTGATTTCCGCTGAGGCCGACCCCCCCGAAGGGCGCGTTCGAAGGAGCGCCATTGGTAGGCTTGTTCCAGTTGACCACGCCCGCTCGCGCATTGGCCCAGAATTTGTCGTAGAGCTGCGGATTGCCGCCGATCAGCGAAGCGGCGAGGCCGTAGCGCGTATTGTTCGCCTCCGCGATCGCGGCGTCGAAGTCCGCCACTCGGATCACCTGCAACACGGGCCCGAACAGCTCAGCGTCCGGCCTCTTTTCGACATTGGTCACGTCGATCACGGCAGGGCTGAGGAACGGCTTGCTCTCGTCCGGCCGGTCGAGATGCTTGATCGGCCGTCCGCCCTTCATCATCAGCTCGAGAAAGCCCTCCTGCAACTGGTCGGCCGCCTGATTGTCGATCACCGGGCCCATGAAGGGCGCGGGGGTTGCGTGCGGATGATCGACAATCAGCCGTTCAGCGAGCTTGCAGATGGTCGAGACGATTTCCTCATGGGCGCCGTCCTTGACGATCAACCGGCGCGCCGCCGTGCAGCGCTGGCCGGCACTGAGGAAGGCGGACTGAACCGCAATCACTGCCGCGGCGTAGGGATCAGGCGTGTCCCAGATGAC
>JALYGI010000479.1 GCA_030777185.1 Pseudomonadota bacterium | reverse complement strand
TCAGCATGTTGGGAACGAGCTGAGCATGGACCTGCGCGATTCCGGTGTGAACGTCATCATCGGCAATGTCGTCCTCCCAGGCGATGCGGCGCTCGTAACGGTAGCTGATCTGCGCCTGCACCCGGCGGGTGGTGACGCGGCCGTCGACGCCGGCCGAGACCGAGGTGTAGGTCAGCACGTCGCCATCGTTGAGATCGGCGTTCAGCACCTGCTGAACCTCGATATAGGGGACGATCTCGGTGCGGGCCGGAGCGGCCTCTGCCGCGGAACCCAGCGAGATGCCCGCCGCGAGGCCGGCAAGGCCGAACGCGCGCAGGACAGCGCGGCGAAGGAAGGACAGCGCAATCTTCATTGGCCAAATCCATAATAAGTGCCGAAGCGTCGGCCGGAGGCGGTGAAGCCCGTGCCGTTGAGCATCAGGCTGATATTTTCGCAGCCCGAAAGCAGGCCGATCGCTTCGCGGAGGTCGGCCTCGTTGGTCTGGTCCGCCCGTACGACCATCACGATCTGGCCAACCTTGCCGGCCAGGATGCTCGCGGGCGATGCCATCAGCGCGGGCGGAGAATCGAAGATGACGATCCGCTTCGGGTGATTGGCGGTGAGCGCGTCGAGCACCTTACGGGTGCGCTGCGACGCGAGCAGCTCGGTGACGTTGTTCGCCTGCCGCCCTGCGGGAAGAACCGAAAGTCGCTCGATATCCGTTTGAATGATAAAGTCATTCGGATCGGCGTTGGCGTCAGCGATCGCATCGATCAGGCCGGGCCCGCCTTCCAGGCCGAGCACTGAGAGGATCTCGGGCTTCGAGAAATCGCCGTCGACGAGCAGGACCTCCAGGTCCTTCTCGGTCGCCATCGAAATGGCGAGATTGACGGCGCAGAAGGTCTTCCCCTCGTTGGCGGTGGCCGAGCAGACGAGGATCGTCTGGCGCTTGTCTTCGGCAACGCCGGTCTTGCCGCTCGCGGCCTGGAGAAGCTGCCGCTTCACGATCCGGAATTCTTCGGCAAGGCTCCCGACAGGCGCGTCGGGCAGGATGAAGCCGCCCTCCCGGAGGCCCGCGCGGTCGACTTTGGAGCGGCGCTGGCCGGTATCGCTTGAGGTAGGTTCAGGCGCTCCGGTTTGTGGCTGATCAAAACCGAGGGGGTCGACCTCGGCTGCTTCCGCCTCGATCGGCTCCTTCTCGAAGAACGGATCCTTCTCGAAGAACGGATCCTCCTCGAAGAACGGATCCTTCTCGAGAGACGGATCCTCATAGGACACTTCGAGCTGGGAAAGGATGATCGGCTGCTTGCGTGCTCGCGGATCGGCAGTGGGATTGGTCCCCGGAACTCCGGCTTCGCCCTCCCGCTTCTCCCGCGGCTCCGGAGACAATGGGCTGCTGACGTGCGACTTGAAGTCGTACATCGCCGCCGCCCGCTCGATCAGCGATGCGTTTTCCCTGAGGCTGCTATGCTTGTTCATAAGGGCTCCTCAGGCGACCGTGCTGCGCTGCCAAAATTCAACGAGCATCAGGAGGGCGTAGCTGGCAGCCAGAGCGCTGCCGGCGCCCATGAACCATTTGACGCGCTGGCGGTGATGCGCCCTCCGCTCGGGCGTGAAGACCTCGCTGATCGACCCGAGCACCGGCAGGCCGGTGACCTGCTCGAGCCGGCCCTGGGTCGGGAAGGTCGGCTGAAGCTGCCCCTTGGCAAAGGCGGCGCCAATTCCCGCCGCGACGGCCAGGAACAGGATCGCGGTCAGCAGCAACGGCCGATTGGGCGCGACCGGCACCGTCGGCTTGGACGGCGGATCGATCACCTTCATCTGCACCGCATCGGTCTTGGTCTGAATGTCGCTCCTCAGGCGGACCTGCTCGCGGTCCTCGAGCAGCTTGTCATATTGCCGCTTCAGCACCTCATAGTCGCGGTTGAGGCGCGCCTGCTCGGCGACGACGCCAGGCTCCGAAGACTGCTTGGAGAGAAGCTCGGTCATCGCCGACTGGATCTGGTTCTTGCGCATCGTCGCGGCGGCGACCGCGGCCTCGCGCTCGGCGGCCATCGCACGAAGCGAGCCGTAGGCGGGATTGGGTGTGCTGATCGCGCCCGAGCCGCCCGACCGCTCCGCCTGGGCCTGCGGGCGGATGCGGGCAATCTCGTTCCTGGTGGCGATCACGTCGGGATGGTTGTCGGTAAACCCCTTCGCCTGCTGCTGGGCGAGCGTGGCCTGCAGCGTCGCCAGCTGCTGGCCGGCATAGCTGCCCCCGGCATAGCCCGGCGAGGAGATGGTTGGCGGAGTCGCGCCGAGCTGCGCCCGGACCGACGAAAGAGCGCCCTGCGCCGCCATCAGCTGCTGATCGATGTTCGAAAGCTCCATTCGGGCAGCC
>JALYGI010000478.1 GCA_030777185.1 Pseudomonadota bacterium | reverse complement strand
AGCGGCCGCTGAGTTTGGGACCCACGAACTCGCCGGTGAAGACGTCGTCTCGGAATTCGCGGAAGCTGAAATCGGAATTGTAGATGTAAGTGGGACCGTCTGCGCCGCTGTGGCCGATCTGGTTCTGGAAGCCGAGCGTATAGTCGATCGGGCCCCTTTTCCCGCTCACTGAAACGTCCCCGCGCGTCAGCACCGGATCGGTGTTGTAAGCCCTGAAGTCCGGCGACCAGGAGAATTGCCCTTTCGTCTTCGCCGTGGCCTTGGCGATGATGTTCGCGACCTGTCCTGAAAGGCCGGGTACATCGAGCGTCGCTCCATCGACGATGTCGATCCGGATGACGTTGCTGGCCGGGATCTGGCTCAGTTCTTCAATGGCGTCGTTCGACTTGCCCGAAACGCGCTTCCCGTTGATGAGCACGTTTCCGGTGGCCTGGCCGAGACCGCGTTCCTGCGTCTGCTCCCTAATGGTGAAGCCCGGCACCTGCCTCAGCATGTCGAGCGCATTGCGCGGCGCGAAACGGGCGAAATCGGCAGGCGTGAAGGTCCGCGCCCCCTCCACGTTCGCCGGCGGAGGGGCGACCGGCGGAGGCGGATCCTGCGCAAACGCAGGAGCCGAAGCTGCCGCAAGAGCAACCGCCGAGCAACACAAACGGACCTTCATGAACGCATCATACCCCCAATGTCGGGCCGTTTTAGTGTATTAGTTGAGTACGTCAATCCAGGTAGCCGGGGAATTATTGGTTCTAGGCTACATAGGGGCACTTATTGTCCGCTTTCCGCCCATTGCGGACACTGCCGCGAATGTCCGCTTTCGACCCATTGCGGACATCCGGCGGGTCAGGCACGCTGAGGGTATGCTTGGCTCTCCTCGAACTAGGCAGCCGTCAAAGGTCTGAAGAACTCATGCCGCCAGCCGTAGGTGCGACGCTGTTGTCCTTTGCCGCCTTTGCGGCGCTGATTACCCTCGCAACGAACAGCATTCCGCTCGTAGGGCCTTTCGTACCATTTCACCGTGATGAGCATCCGGTTGCCTACCGGAGGTTCTTGATTGGCATCGGCATAGTGGGAACCGTTGGCGCGCTGCTACTGGCCTACAGTCTAGCCTAGCTTCTGCTCCTGGAGGCCGCTTTCCACCCATTGCGGACATCGCTGCTTTGTGGAAGCGTGGACATCTGAAGGCAGCGCCTAAACTGCCAAGTCTTTCCGGAGACAGAAAATGGTTGGTCTTGCGTTCGTGATTGCAATTGCTGCGGCAGGGACGCCCATGAAGGCAGTTCCTAGAGGAAGTCCCGCCAATTGGGTCAACACAGCGGATATTCCGCAGGCGGAGTGGTCGCGAGCGCGGATTACCACCTTCGACTTGACGATAGACGAAGCGGGTAAGCCCATCAGATGCGAGATCATCATCCGCAGCGGTTCGGATGTCTTGGATGCATCGGTTTGCGCCGCAGCTTTGCGGAGAGCCCGCTTCAGACCAGCGAAAGACGCATCTGGTCTGCCGATCCCTTCGGTTAGGCGAGATCGATTAATCTGGAAGCCGAACGCCTATGGGGAGAACAGTGCATTTACGAATGCAGACTTCGTGGTATCCACTTCAACAGTCTCCTCGAAAAAAACAAAAATGGTGGAGATTGTTGAGGTCTTGAGCACGACGGGGGCCGTGGAAGGATGCTTTGTCTCTGAAAGCTCGAACGACCGAACACTGGACGCTCTGGCCTGTGCCGTATCTAGCTCGTCTAAGCTTTCAGGCCCGATCACCGACAGTAGCGGGGCTAAGATCCGAGGGATTAGGTCTTTCGTGCTGCGCTTCCTAGCGGGACCGAACGGCAGGGTAATCAGGAGATGAAGTAAACTTCCAGTGCCGCTGATAGGTCATAGCGTCGCCGACGCGAACGTCCGTTTTCCACCGATTATGTTGAAAAAGTCCATCTCCCGTCCAGCAGCCGCTTCACCGCGAGCCGACGTAGAAGGAAATTCTACCAGCACGGGTCTGAGGCCCCGCTCGGGACTGGAAGTGATGCTGCCATAGAAGAACCTACTACGATTGCGGCCGCTGTTGCGCCGAAAGTTTGCGCTTGGACCTTTTTCAACACAATCCACCCAATGCAGACGTTCGGCTGAGCGTCTGCATTCGACCCATTGCGGACACCGCCGCTCGCCTTCATCATCCGCAGAGAGGAACTGCCAGTGGATCAAGCAACACCTAACCTACCGTCGAGGGACTTCGAGGCGACCTCCAGTTTTTACTCTCGGCTTGGTTTCAAGGAAGGCTGGAGAGACGCGGGTTGGATGATCTTAAAGCGAGACAGGCTCACACTGGAGTTTTTCCCGCACCCTGACCTAGATCCTTCGGATAGCTGGTTTAGCTGCTGCCTGCGGCTGGATGATCTTACTGCCTTCTACCAGTCTTGCTTAGACGCAGGGGTGCCCCAAAGATGCTCAGGTCAGCCTCGGCTTCACTCGCCGCGCAAGGAAGACAGCGGAATGACTATCGGTGCCTTGATTGACCCGGACGGAACCCTCGTTCGCCTCATTCAGAACTGAAGCGCCATGTCCGCTTCCCACCCAAAGAAGACCCTCAGCTAAGCAGTTTGCCAGTCTCAGTCCTTGTGTTTGAAGTCCAATTTGACGGAGCTTCCGGGTGCCACCGACACGCGCTGCATCATCTCAACCTTCTTCGGGCTAAACTTATTCTCGTCCTCATGGCGCCGCACGGGCACCGCCGTCATCGTCAGATAATACTCACCCGAAGGCACTTCGGAAAACTCGAACCTTTCCGAGATGCGCCCACGGCAACGAGACTTTAGGGTTCCGCGAGGTGGGTCGCGCCTCGCTTGAGGTGGGCTCGTAATAGGGGTCGCCTGGACACCCTCATCGAGCTTTCCGAACTTTTGTTCGATAGCCGCATCTGTCTCTTGCGAGCGAGGGATTAGCCACACACCAACGCATTGGAGTGAAGAGCCATCCTGCACCACTTTTACAGAACCTTGGATGGACCCCGCCTGGGTTCCAGCCGAAGCCAGCGAAAAAAGCATAAGAGCAACTGTAGAGTGCATTGGGGGCCTCCATCAGCAAGGCTTTTAGTATCACTAGCAACGTCTGCTTTCCACCCATTGCCGACATTGGCGCACCATGTGAAAACAGAGGAATGAGGGCTCACACGAACCTGCTGACGCTCACAGTGTTGTTGCTCCTCTCGTCGTGCAGCAC
>JALYGI010000477.1 GCA_030777185.1 Pseudomonadota bacterium | reverse complement strand
CGTCCTCGGCATTGGATGGGACCGCCACCAGCCAGCCCGGATTATGGACGAATTGCACCTCGTTGGTCTGGCTGTGCCAGGGGTCCCCGACCTTGAAGAAGCCGCCGGGGATTCGAAGCACCATCGGCGCGGCGAAGCGGTTGTTGGTGCGCCAGCGCATCGTGCCGCAATCATTGATCTGCTCCAGCGCAGGCTCGGCATATTTACGGAACTGGATCTCCGGCACCGGCATCAGCCCGGCAAGCGCCAGACCGACGGCGCGGCCGACAATTCCCTCTTCGGAAAGGCTGGTGTCGAACACGCGGCTTGCGCCGTACTTCTCCTGAAGACCGAGCGTGACGGCGTGGACGCCGCCCTTGGGTCCGATATCCTCGCCGAACAGGAGCACGCGCGGATTGATCTCGAGCTCACGATCGAGCGTGCGGCGGATTGCCGTCACCATGTTGATGCGCTGGCCTTCGGGCCTCGGCGTCTCGTTGGACGGCGGAGCGCGATAGCCGTGGGTCCACTGGCCCCCGACTTGCTGCATCTCGCCTTCGTAGAAGACATTGGCGAGCACGGTTTCGGGGTCGGCGATCCCGCGCGCTTCGGCGGCGGCCCGGGCCTTTTCGACCGCTTCGCCGGCCTCGCTTTCGATCTGCGCCCATTCCTCCTCGGACAAGAGCGATGGCACGAGGTAGGAGCGAAGCTTGGGCAGCGGATCGCGCGCCCATTCGGAGGCGAGGACCTCCTCAGACTTGTAGGTCTGCGTATCCTGGAAGCTGTGACCCTGGAGCCGCGGCACAGTGAGGCGAAGCAGCGCGGGTCCCGCGCCGCTGCGGACATGGCCGACCGCCTCGCTGAGCAGCCGCGCCGCCTCTTCGGGCTCGGTGCCGTCGCCGGAAAGGACGTGGAGGTTGCCGAAGCTGGCGAGGTTCCTCGCGATATCGCCCCCCGGCGTCTGATAGGTGGCAGGCACCGAAATGCCGTATTGATTGTCTTCGATATAGAAGAGCATCGGCAGCTTCTGAGTGGTGGCGATGGTGAGCGCCGCCCAGAAGCCGTTCGCCGCCACCGAGGCATCGCCGCCGAGAACGACCGCGATGGACTCCCGGTGCGGCTCGCTCTTCAGCACCGTGCGATAATATTCGATTGCCTGAGCCCAACCGGCGGTGGGCGTATATTGCGCGCCGACGCCGCCCGACATCGGGAGCGCGGGCGTGCCGCCGGGATTGGGGAAGTTGAAGACGACCCCAATATCGCGCCCGTCCGAATAGCCCCCGGCCCGGCCCATGGCGGAGCCGAGCGCGTCCTCGAGCGGCACGCCGAGCGCCAGCAGCAGCGGGCGTGAGCGATAATAGCCGCAGGCCGCATCCTTGGGGCCAGTGAGCCTTGAGCCCAGCATGATCTGCGCCATATCATGGCCGCGCGCCGAAAATTGGTAGAGGACCTTCCGCTCGGGCACGAGCCGCTCCTCCTCGAGCCTGTCGAGCGCACGGCTGACACTGACGAGATAGGCGATCCTTCGCCAGTCATAGTCCGGATCGGGAGAGTTCAGAGCCGTCCGGCTAGCGGTCGCAAAGTCGCTCTCACTCATTCATCTTCTCCACCACCGCGGCAGCGAAGCGATCGGCATTCTCGTCCGACAGGCCGACGATGTTGAAGCGGCCCGAATTGGCCATGTAGATGCCGTGACTCTCCCGAAGCTCGAGCACCGCCTCGGTGCTGAGCGGCAGGATCGAGAACATTCCGTTCTGACCATCGATATATCGGAGCCGCTCGTCATAGGCGGCAAGGCGCGCGCGCAGGCTGCGGATGCGGGCGCACATCTCGATGAGCTCGGCGTTCCAGTCGGCGCGCAGGTCGGGATCGTCGAGCACGGTACGCACGATCGCGGCGCCGTGATCGGGCGGCATCGACCACATGGTGCGGGAAAGCTGGAGGAGATTGCCGAACGCGGTTCCCGCGGCGTCGGCGCTGCTCGCCTTGATGAAGAGCGACCCCGTCCGCTCGCGATATACCCCGAAATTCTTGTCGCAGCTCTGCGCGACCAAAGCCTGATCGACAGCCTCGACCATCATGCGCGTACCCTGCGCGTCGATATCGAGCCCGTTGCCGAGGCCCTGATAGGCAAGATCGATGAACGGGACGAGGCCGCGGGCGGAGACGAGATCCGTGAGCGCCTTCCATTGGTCGAGATCGAGGTCGGCGCCGGTGGGGTTGTGGCAGCAGCCGTGGAGCAGGATGAGATCCCCGGCGCGCGCGTCCTTTAGCGCGTCAATCATCTCGTCGAACAGGATGCGGCGGCTGGCGGTGTCGTAATAGGGGATCTTGACCATCTCGACGCCGGCGCATTCGATCAACGGGCCGTGATTTGGCCAGGTCGGCTGGCCGACGAAGATGCGGGCATCGGGATCGGCTTTCTCGATGAGATCGGCGCCGAGCCGGAGCGCGCCGCAGCCACCGGGCGTCTGAACGCCGACGATGCGGTCGTCGGCCGCCCCTCGTTCGCCAAAGACGATCGGCTTGACGAGCTCAACGAAGCGAGCATCGCCCGCCGAACCAAGATAGGCCTTGGTCTGCTGCGTCTCCAGGAGGATCTGCTCGGCCGCCTTGACCGCGCGCAGGATCGGCGTGCCGCCGGCCGGGTCCCGGTAGACGCCGACGCCGACGTCGATCTTCTCCGGCCGGGGATCGGCATTGGCGAGCGCGATCAGCTGAAGAAGCGAGTCGGACAGTTGCGCGCTGAGGCGATCGAACAAAAGCGGCCCATCCGCCAGCATGAATGCATCCGCCAAGTCGATCCTCCTCCGTGCGCCGCAACCCCGCCCGAACCATCTACTGCAGGCGAGCGCGAAATGCGTATCAAAGTGGGTGGATTAGCCGATGGAGGTGGAGAGAGCATTCATTTATAACCCAAGCGATGAAAGAAACTGATCAAATTGACCCGGTCGACCGTCGAATCATCCGCGAGCTGCAGCGCGATGCAAGCGTCAGCCATGCCACGCTTGCCGAAAAGGTCGGCGCCTCGGCCGCGTCCGTTTGGCGACGGGTGCGAAGCCTGGAGCAGGCGGGCATTTTGGGAAAGACGGTGCGGCTTGCGGATCCGCACCATCTCGGGCGCGCCGTCAACGTGCTCTGCCAGGTGCGGATGACGCGCCAGACGGTGGAGGCGCGCGCGGATTTCGAGCAGTTCATCCAATCGCGCGAAGAGATTGTCGAATGTTACGCCATGTCCGGCGAGTGGGATTATCTGCTGCGG
>JALYGI010000476.1 GCA_030777185.1 Pseudomonadota bacterium | reverse complement strand
GCTGGTAACCGGCGGCGCGCTCGAGCTCCTCTTTGATCCGCTGGACCTCGTCGGGAGGGAGGTCGAGCAGGCGGGTGAGCTCGGCGATGATCCGGTCCGGCTCCTTCAATCGGTCGGGAATGAGGTCGACTCGGAAGTCGCTGCGGTTGATCGCGATCGGCTGGCCAGTGCGGTCGACGATCCAGCCGCGCCGCGGCGGCAGCAATTGCATCTGCACGCGATTGCTCTCGGACAGGAGCTGGTAGCGCTCGTTCTCGGCGATCGAGATATAGGCCATCCGGCCCGCCAGCAAAGCGGCGACGCCGCCTTGAGCCGCGCCGAGCACGAAGGCGCGCCGGGTGAAGGTGAAAACCTGCGATTGTTCGGTGATTGCAGGAGCGTTCCGCCGCTTCATCGGGTGAGCCGCCATCTGTCGAGCGCGACGACGATGCGCGCGACGACCGGATAGAAGAGGATCGACAGCGCGATCTGCGGCCAAAGCACCCCGAACGCAGCCTGGCTGCCCATCAGCCTGGCGGCGAGCCAGCTGCCGGCGGTGTAGAAGAGGATCAGAAGCGAGGCGAGCAGCCAGTCCAGCCAATAGTCGCGAAAGACCGCGCGGCTCTCGATGAAATCCAGGATCAGGAAGGTCATCGTCCACAGCGCCATTGAAAGGCCGACGGGGTGGCCGCTGACCAGATCGCTGAGGAAGCCCAATGGCAGCGCCGTCCTTGCCGTCCACATTTCCGGCCGCAGCAGGCGCCAGGCTATCAGGAACAGATAACCGAAATCGGGGATGAGCGGCGCGCTGAGAACCACCGGGAGCAGCACGATCATGATCGCGGCGACGGTGGAGGCGACCGGCACATAGCGCCGGCGCACCTGCTTCATCGCCATGTCGCGGCTGGTAAGGGCGATGCGGCTCACGTTGTAATCCGGCTCATTGGGCGCCCTCCAGCCGCGCCGCTTCGCTGGCGTTGACCGGCTGCGCGGCGGCGGGCTCGTAGACGTGCTGGACGATCGCGTAATCGATCCGGGCGGGGTCGGCGAGCGGGCGCGCGATCGTTACGTCCTTTCCGGCGGAGATCACGATCGCCACGGGGATGCGCGGCGGATAGATGCCGCCGACCCCGGAGGTGACGACGATGTCGCCCCGCTTGAACGGGCTTTCCCCGACTTCGATGGTCTTCAATTCGATGGTCCCGTCGCCGCGGCCGGCGGCCAGCGCTGGGGTGCCGTCGCGCACCAGCTGAACGGGAACGCTGCTCGCGCCGTCGGTGATGAGGAGCACTCGCGAGGCGAGACGGCCGGTCTCGATCACGCGGCCGATCAGCCCTTCGGGCGCACGCACCGGCTGGCCCGGGCGAACCCCGTCCGAGCCGCCGGCCGAGAGCGTGCCGAGCCTGCGGGTCGCATCCCATGTCGATCCGACGATCCGGGCCGTGACGATTTCGTCCGGAGTCTCGCGCGTGAGATTGAGGAGCGCCTTTAAACGGCGGTTGTCGAATTCGATGGCGCGAGCCTCGATCACCCGCTGCCGCGAGGCTTTCAGCTGGCGCTTCAGCTCCGCATTCTGCGCGGCGGCGTTGAAATAATTGCTGATGCTGTCGGCACCGCCGGTGAAGACGCCGACCGCGCTTCGTCCCCCCGTCGTAACCGGCGAGGTCAGGTCCAGCGCGGCGCTACGAAGGGCCGAAAAGCCCTGCGGGTCTGCGATGGCCGCGATGACGAGCAGCAGCGAGATGAGCACGCCGCCGATCGCCACGACGTAGCCGAGGAAGAATCCATATTGCGCCCTACGGGAAAATCCCGGGCGCCGTTGGGATGGCGGCGCCATGTTCGCTCAATCAGGCTGTCTGGAGAACGCCGCGGAAGATTTCCTCTTCCAGGGCGCGGCCCGTTCCAAGCGCGACGCAGGTCAGCGGGTCGTCCGCAACCGTGACGGGAAGTCCCGTCTCGTCACGCAGCACCTCGTCGAGCCCCTGGAGAAGGGCGCCTCCGCCGGTGAGCACGATGCCTTGATCCACGATATCGGCTGCAAGCTCCGGGGCGGTGTTCTCGAGCGCGATTCGCACGCCCTCGACGATGGTGCCGACCGGCTCCGACAGCGCTTCGGCGATCTGGCGCTGGTTGATCGTGATTTCCTTAGGCACGCCGTTGACGAGGTCGCGGCCCTTGATGTGCACGGTCATTCCGTCGCCGTCTGCGGGCGGCTTGGCGATTCCGACCTGCTGCTTGATCCGCTCGGCCGTGGCCTCCCCGATCAGCAAATTATGGTTGCGCCGGACGTAGGAGGAGATGGCCTCGTCCATCTTGTCGCCGCCGACGCGCACGGACGTGGTATAGGCAAGGCCCCTCAGCGACAGGACCGCCACCTCGGTGGTGCCGCCGCCGATGTCGACGACCATCGATCCGATCGGCTCGGTGACGGGCATGTCGGCGCCGATCGCCGCCGCCATCGGCTCCTCGATCAGCCACACCTGGCGGGCGCCGGCATTGGACGCGGCATCGCGGATCGCGCGCCTTTCGACCGAGGTGGAACCGGAGGGAACGCAGAT
>JALYGI010000475.1 GCA_030777185.1 Pseudomonadota bacterium | reverse complement strand
GTGGTTGTCGATCTCGGCCGTGCCGAGGGCGTTATCCGCCGCGACCAGCAGATCCCGCGTGAGGTGGTTCGCGTTGGCGACCGCGTCCGCTCGCTGATCCTGTCGGTGCGCCGCGAAAATCGTGGTCCGCAGATCTTCCTGAGCCGCGCGCACCCCGATTTCATGAAGAAGCTGTTCGCGCAGGAAGTGCCGGAGATTTACGACGGCATCATCGAGATCAAGGCGGCCGCGCGTGATCCCGGCAGCCGCGCAAAGATCGGCGTCATCAGCCATGACAGCTCGATCGATCCGGTCGGCGCCTGCGTCGGCATGAAGGGCAGCCGCGTCCAGGCGGTCGTCCAGGAAATGCAGGGTGAGAAGATCGACATCATCCCCTGGTCGGAGGACCTCGCCACCTTCGTCGTCAACGCGCTGCAGCCGGCGACGGTCGCCCGCGTGGTGATCGACGAGGAAGAGAGCCGGATCGAAGTGGTGGTGCCCGACGACCAGCTCAGCCTCGCCATCGGCCGGCGCGGTCAGAATGTCCGGCTTGCGAGTCAGCTCACCGGCTCGGCGATCGACATCATGACCGAGGCCGATGCCAGCGAGAAGCGCCAGCGCGAATTCATCGAGCGCTCCGAGATGTTCCAGAACGAGCTCGATGTGGACGAGACGCTGGCCCAGCTGCTGGTGGCCGAAGGCTTCGGCGCGCTCGAAGAGGTTGCCTATGTCGATGCCGACGAGATTGCATCGATCGAAGGCTTCGATGAGGAGCTCGCCGCCGAGCTGCAGAGCCGCGCCCAGGAAGCATTGGACCGGCGCGAGGAGGCCGCCCGCGAGGAACGCCGCGCATTGGGCGTTGAGGATGCTCTTGCCGAGATGCCCTATCTTACCGAGGCGATGCTGGTGACGCTCGGCAAGGCCGGCATCAGGACGCTCGACGATCTGGCCGATCTCGCCACCGACGAGCTTGTCCAGAAGAAGCGGCCGGAGCAGCGCCGCCAGCGCGAGAACAACCGGCCCGAGGACAAGGGCGGCATTCTTGCCGAGTACGGCCTCTCGGACGAGCAGGGCAACGAGATCATCATGGCCGCCCGCGCCCACTGGTTCGAGGACGAAGCCCCGGGCGCCCAAGGGGAGGACGCGGTTGCGGAAGCCTCCCAATGAGGAGCTAGTCGAGGCCACTCGGCACACGCCCGAACGCAAGTGCATCCTCTCGGGGGAGCATGAGGCGCGTGACGATCTGATCCGTCTGGCTCTGGGGCCGGACGGGCAAGTCGCCCCGGATATTCGCGCCAAGGCGCCGGGTCGCGGCGCCTGGATCGGCGTCGATCGTCGGACGTTTGAGGCCGCTCAAGCCAAAGGCAAGCTCAAGGCGGCGCTGTCGCGGGCGTTCAAGACCGGCGATCTCGTCATCCCCGCCGATCTCGGGGCGCGAATCGAAGGCGCGCTGCGCCAGGCGGCGCTGGATCGGCTCGGCCTTGAAGCGCGTGCCGGAACGCTCCTCACCGGCAGCGAGAAGATCGAGGTCGCGCTTCGCCGCGGCGCGGTCCACCTGCTCATCCACGCCGCCGATGCGGGGGAGGATGGCAACCGCAAGCTCGATCAGGCGCTTCGGGTCGGGAGGCGCGATGGTGGCGGCGAGGCCCAAGGACTGGTTTTTCCAGCGGAAAGGGCCATATTGTCGTTGGCGCTCGGGCGGCAGAATGTGGTACATGTCGCCTTGATCGACCCGGCTGCCGCATCGCGTGTGCGTCACGCGATCGATCGGTGGCGGGCTTTTATCGGACCGGATGAGGGGCTTAACGCCAGGCCGGCGGGTGCGCCGGGCGCTTCGGCTGTGGATGGATACGAAGGATAGTATGAGCGAGACGTCAGAAAAGCCGAAACTTGGGGCGCGCGCGCCGCTGGGCCTGAAGCGCACCGTTGAGACGGGCAAGGTGAAGCAGAGCTTCAGCCATGGGCGGTCGAACACCGTCGTCGTGGAGGTAAAGAAGCGCCGCATCCTCGGCCGTCCCGGCGAAGCCGAGGCACCTCGGGTGGAGGAGGCGCCGCAGCCAGCGCCCGCGCCTGCGCCTGCCGCTCGCGCGCCCGAGCCCGCCGCGCCCAAGCCGGCGCAGCGTCCGGTGAACGACGCCGCATCCCGCCGCGAGCTTCAGGAGCGCCTGCTTCGCGAGGCCGACGAAGCGCGCATGAACGCGCTCGAGGAAGCGCGTCGCCGCGAGGACAGGCAGGCCCAGGAAGCGACCGAGGACGAGCGCCGTCGCGCCGAAGAGAATCGCCGCGCCGAGGAAGAAGCCCGCCTTCGTGCGGAGGAGGAGGCGCGCAGCGCAGCCGAAGAATCCGCACGCGCCGCCGCCGAGCCCCAGGCACAGGATGCGCCCGCCCAACCGGCCGAGCAGACCGACGAGCGCCGCCCCGGCAGGCCGGCGCCGCGCGGGTTCACGCCCGTCAAGCGGCCCGAGCCCCCGGCGCGCCCCGCCCGCGGCCCCCGTGGCGGCG
>JALYGI010000474.1 GCA_030777185.1 Pseudomonadota bacterium | reverse complement strand
TTTGTAGCGGCCGAAGCCTCCGTCCGATTCGCCGATGCGCCAGCCCATCCGGGCGAGCGCCCGGCGCGTCGCCTCCGGCACGCCGGTTTCGAGTCGCAGGATGCCTTTCGCGTCAAGGCCGGGATCGTCCTCGCCCATTGCTTCCGACGAGCCCTCATGGTGCCAGCGCGGGCTGTCTCCGGCCGCCTGAGCGTCGAACCCGTAATCGGTGCGGTTGACGATGATCTGCGCCTGCCCTTGCGGCTGCATGTCGCCGCCCATGACTCCGAACGACATCCAGGGCGCGCCGCCACGGGTCGCGAAGCCGGGGATGATCGTCTGAAAGGGACGCTTGCCGGGGCGGTAGACGTTCGGATGACCTTCCTGCAGCGTAAAGAGCTGGCCTCGATCCTGGAACATGAAGCCCAACCCGTCGGGCACCAGGCCCGAGCCCATGCCGCGGAAGTTGGACTGGATCATCGACACCATCATGCCGTCCTTGTCGGCGACGCTGAAATAAGTGGTGTCGCCGCGCGATGGCGCCTGGCCGGGACGGACATTCTCCATCAGGCGGTCCGGCCGGATCAGCTTGGCGCGCTGGGCCGCATAGTCCTTCGAGATGAGCCATTCGACCGGCACTCGGGCGAAGGAGGGATCGGCATAATAGCGGGCACGATCCTCATAGGCGAGGCGCTTCGCCTCGGCCTGGAGGTGGATCGAGAGCGGCGACTGAAAGCCGGCGCTCTTCAAGTCGAAATTTTCCAGGATGTTGAGGATCTGGAGCGTGGCGATCCCCTGCGTGTTCACGCCGATCGCGTGCACGCCCACGCCGCGATAGTCGGTCATGTGGGGATCAGTCCATTCGGAGCGATGGGCGGCAAGGTCGCCGCGCGTGAGCCAGCCGCCGATACGCCGGAAGTAAGCATCAATGGTGCGCGCGATCTGACCCTCGTAAAAGGCATCGCGGCCGCCTTCGGCGATCATCCGGTAAGTGCGGGCAAGGTCCGGGTTGCGGAAGACTTCGCCGACGCCA
This sequence comes from Pseudomonadota bacterium, assembly GCA_030777185.1. Taxonomy (GTDB): domain Bacteria; phylum Pseudomonadota; class Alphaproteobacteria; order Sphingomonadales; family Sphingomonadaceae; genus Allosphingosinicella. The sequence continues at coordinate 6,495 of JALYGI010000474.1, read as the reverse complement.
GGCGCCTGGCCGTTGGGAGCGAAAGTCGCGCGGGCATTGGCGACCTCCTCGATGCCCATGTTGGGCTTCAGGAAATTCGTCATCGCCCGGCGCATATAATAGGAGATGACGGGCGGCACCGGCACGCCCTCGGTAGCATAGGCGATCGCCGGCTCGAACAGCTCGCGCCATTTGAGCTTGCCGTAGCGCTGGTGGAGCTGCCACCAGGCATCGACGGTGCCCGGGACCGAAACGGTCACGGCGCCGTAGGGAGGAAGCACGCCGTTGCGGGCACGGGCGCGCACCGTCTCTAGCTTAAGCCCGCGCGGCGAACGGCCGGAGCCGGCGATGCCGACCACCTTGCGGGCCTTCGGGTCCCACAGCATGGCATAAAGGTCGCCGCCGATTCCGCACGCGGTCGGTTCAAGGAAGCCGAGGCAGGCGTTGATCGCAATCGCTGCGTCGACCGCCGATCCGCCGCGCCGAAGGATGTCGATCCCGGCGAGGCTGGCCAATGGCTGCGAGGCACCGGCGGCGCCAGACCGGCCGAACACCATCGAACGGGAGACGAAGCCCGGGCCTACCGGACGATCGCCGGTGTGCACGTCCGGATAATTGTCCCGAACCGGTCCCGGAGCAGGCGGCGCCGCAGGCGGGTCTTCGGTGCCTCCCTGAGCCGAGGCCGCGCCTCCCAGCGACAAAGCGGCGGCCGTCAGCGGCAGGCCAGTGAGGAATGTGCGTCTTTCCATGGCTCCTCTCCCTCTCCAGGTGAGAGAAGCTCGTTGCACGGACCGGCTTCGAGCGTCCAACGAAAAGTCGTTGAAGCTCAGCCTCTTTTCAGCCGTTCGATCTTCTGCGCCGCTTCGTCGAGGATCGCGGCGATATCGTGCAAGGTTCCCTCGTCGGCATCCTCGCGCGTCACACGATGCCAGAGCGCGGAGAGGAGGTTGCCCACCGCCCGTTTGATTGGCGCACCGCCGGCTTTGCGCTGATCGGATCCAAAATCAGAAAGGCGCCCCATCAAGGCGTCGACCTCGTCCGACCGCTCCGCAAGATGTGCCTCGCCTTCAGGCGTGATCGAATAGGCCTTGCGGGAGCCCTCCACCTGCGCGGCGACAATCAAGCCCATGTCCTCGAGCATCGTCAGCGTCGGATAGACCACGCCAGGGCTTGGCGCATAGCTGCCGCCTGTCATCTCCTCGATTGCGCGGATAAGATCGTAGCCGTCGCGGGGCTGCTGAGCGATCAGCTTCAGCAGCACGAGGCGAAGCTCGCCGCCCTCGAACACGCGCCGCCGGCCGCCGCGACCGCGACCGCCGCCCCACTCTGCGCCCCAACCGCCGTCGCCCCAGCCGCGGCCGGACCCGCCCGGACCGAAGCCCATTGCGAGGATGGCCGCAGGGATTCCCTCGAAGCCCCTGGCCCCGCATCCACCGCCCATCCTGAACCGCATTCCCATCGCGACCTCCTATCTTGCTATAGCTAAGATATATCTTCTGCTGTCTTAGATCAATAGCACAGTGGCAGGATGTGACGAGAAAACCAATGCAATGGATCGACGGCGAAATTCCGCTACTAGTCCGTTCGTGGCCGACCTTTTCGAGAACGATGCCCCTCCCCCTTCCCCTGCCGCGCCCGACACTGCGCCGCTGGCCGACCGGCTGCGTCCGGCGACGCTCGCGGAGGTGGTTGGCCAGGAGCATCTGACGGGCCCCGAGGGGGCGATCGGACGGATGGTGGCGGCGGGAAAGCTTGCCTCCATCGTCCTTTGGGGGCCGCCCGGAACTGGCAAGACAACGATCGCGCGCCTGCTGGCGGACGCGGTCGGCATGCGCTTCGTCGCGATTTCCGCAGTCTTCTCAGGCGTCGCTGACCTCAAGAAGGTCTTCGCGGAGGCCAGGGAGCATCGGCGGCTTGGCAAGCAGACATTGCTGTTCGTGGATGAGATCCATCGCTTCAACCGCGCCCAGCAGGACGGCTTCCTGCCATTTGTCGAGGACGGGACCGTGGTGCTCGTCGGCGCGACAACGGAGAACCCTTCGTTCGAGCTTAACGCGGCCCTGCTCTCCCGCGCGCAGGTGCTGATCCTCAACCGGCTGGATGCGGTTGCTCTCGGCAAGCTGATCGACAGAGCGGAAGCGCTGATGGACCGGCCCCTCCCCGTTTCGCCCGAGGCCCGCGATGCACTGGTCGCCACCGCCGACGGCGACGGGCGCTTCCTGCTCAACCAGGTGGAAACCTTGTTCTCGGTCGAGCTCGACCAGCCGCTCGATCCTGCGGGACTTTCGGCGCTGCTCCACCGGCGCGTCCCGGTCTACGACAAGGATCGGGAAGGCCATTACAACCTCATTTCCGCGCTTCACAAGGCGATGCGCGGATCGGACCCCCAAGCCTCCCTTTATTATCTTGCCCGAATGCTGGTCGCCGGGGAGGAGCCGCTCTACGTCTTGAGGAGGATCGTGCGGTTCGCTGCCGAGGATATCGGACTCGCCGATCCGCAGGCGCTGGTTCAGTGCCTCGCAGCCAAGGACGCCTATGACTTCCTGGGCTCGCCCGAGGGTGAGCTCGCGATCGTGCAAGCCTGCCTTTATTGCGCCACGGCCCCGAAATCGAACGCGGCCTACCTGGCGCAGAAGGCAGCGTGGCGGTCCGCCAAGGAAACCGGATCGCTGATGCCGCCGAAGAACATCTTGAATGCCCCCACCAAGCTGATGAAGCAGGTCGGCTACGGCAAAGGCTATAAATATGATCATGATTCGCCGGAGGGCTTTTCCGGCGACAATTATTGGCCCGAGGAGATGGATCCTCAAAGCTTTTACAAGCCTTTGGACAGGGGCTTTGAGAAGAGGATCGGGGAGCGTCTCGCTTTTTGGGAGAAAATGCGGGGCAAGCGAAGCTAATCACGCCCCGCGAAGGAGCCACCGGCAGCGGTAAATTCAGCGCAGCACGGCTTCCGCATCGACAATCTTCACGTCCGCCATCATTCCGAGATAAGCCTCGAGCCAGGGCTTGTGGCCGGCGCCCACGACGACGAGCACACGGCCTCCGGGAACACCAGCCATCGCCTGCCGAATGTTGGCAGCCATGCGAAGATTGCGAACCTCCCAACCGGCCATTCGAATGCGCCCAACATTGTTGACGGTGGGGCGGTCGATCACCCTCAACCATTCCAGATCCGCCTGCAGGCGACCGGTCGAGGGTTTGTTGAGAAGCCGATAGGCGGCCATGAGTTCCTCAGCGCTGTTCATGCGCTGCTCGATATCCATCACAGCCCCGAAACGCGGATGCGCCCTCATTTCCGTCCCAATGACGGGGAAGACATGTTTGCCGAAATCTGCCAGTTGCTCCGGCGTGAAGACATCATCGTCCTGCTCGTCGATGGCATAGAGCCGCTCCAGGCCGAGTCGGACGGCGAGCCGCGAGCCGATCAGATGATTTTCGTTCTTGCGGCGATCATATTCGTTGAGCTGAGACATCAGCATCGCATTGACGCCGTCGCCGACGCGCCGTTCGGTGGGGTCGAGCCGCCACCACTGAACCAGCGCGGAGTGCGGATCGCCGGCGGTCGCGAAGAGCGCTGCCATGCGGCGACGCTGCGCCGGCGCCGGCGCTGGCGGCCAGCCGAGGAGCTGACGGCGCACTTCGGCCTCGGCTTGCGGCATGTCGAAGCCGGTTCCGGCGCTTCCCGAAGCCCCCATCATCATCAGTCGACCGCCATAGCGAATGGCAGTGTCGCCATAGACTTGCCGATATTGCCAGAGCTTCGACAGCGACTGGCCGGAGAGGGCTTCGATCGTGATCAGATCCGGCCGGAACGCTGTCAGACGGGCAAGCAGGGGCTCGAGCACGGCGGGATTCCAGTTTTCAGGGGCGCCGCTGAGGTGCGGGGTCCCCAGCACCAGGATCTGCGTGGGCTCCCCGGCGACGCGGCGCTGGTAAGACCTCGGATCCAAGCCGGATTGAGGCGATGCCGGCGCGGCGACGGCAAAGGTGACGAGGAGAGCCAAGAAGGCGATCGCGATCCGTGCCACGTTCATTGCTCCCTCTGCCAAATGATCTCGCTTGCGGCGCAACAGCCGCCCCGTGCCACGTTTGTAGCGTGAGGATAGGCGGCAATGAAAATGATTTTGGCCCCAGCCCTCGAACCGTAAACTTACTGCAGGCCCCTAGCCAAGCGTGCTAGGCGGACGCGAGACGCTTTGCCTATTGGGAGCAACCCGTGCCGAGAAGAAGAGCTAATTCCCTTGCCGTGCTTCTGATCGGCCTGTCTGTGGCCGTGCCCGCAGGCGCGCAGAACCAGGATCAGACGCGGTATCTTCGGGCAATCGCAGCCGGTTACAAGGCGTCGTTCCTGTGCAGCGACATTTTCAATGCCGGCATGACGGAAGCGCAGGTGGAGAAGGACGATCTTCAGCGCGCCTATCCCGAGCTCGATCCGCTGATGCCCTCGATGAAGGCGACCATCGACCGAGAGGCGCGGATGGTCAGCGTGCCCTTCGACGACAAGCTGCCGCCTCGCGTCGCGGCATGGCGCCCCTATCTCGGCTGCGCGCAGCTGCCGATCGGAGCTGGACCCGGAACCGCCGCCGCGCTGCCGCAGCTCACGATCCAGGCGCCGCGTGCTTTGGACGGGCTTCCCTGGCCCATGGGCGACCGCAATGCGCTGGCAAGGCCCCGCGGCGACGTGAAGGCGCTCGGGCGCGCCGTGGCAGCCGCGTTCGATCGCAGAACGCACGGCCAGGGCAGCGAGACCACGGCGATTTTAATCGTCCAGAATGGGAAGATCGTCGCCGAGCGCTATCGCGACGACTTCACCATGCACATGTCGCAGCGCACCTGGTCGGTCGCGAAAAGCATCGCGGGGACTGTGATCGGCGCCGCGGTTCAGCAGGGCAAGATTGATCCCAACGCCTCCGCTCCCATACCCGAGTGGCGGAGCCCCGGCGATCCCAGGGCCCAGATCACGACCGACCAGCTGATGCGGATGGCGAGCGGCCTCCACAGCGACACCGCCGGCAACCGCACGGATGCGATTTATTTCGGCGGAACGAGCGTCACCGAGCAGGCGACCGGGTGGCCGCTGGTGGCGCCGCCAGGCACCCGCTTCCGCTATGCCAACAACGATACGATGCTGGCCGCACGGGCGCTCCGGGCCGCACTCGGCGATGGCCAGGAGGCGCTCGCCTTTCCCTTCACCAGCCTGTTCTGGAAGATCGGCATGACCCGCACGGTCCCCGAAACCGACTGGGAGGGCAATTTCATCCTGTCGAGCCAAGTCTGGACCACGTCGCGCGACCTTGCGCGCATGGGGCTCCTCTATCTCGGCGACGGCGTCTGGCAGGGCGAACGCATCCTGCCGCCGGGCTGGGGAGCCTATGTGGCCCGCAGCGGCCCGGCGCAGCCGCCGAGCGGCTACGGCTACGGCGCTACCTTCTGGACCTTCCCGAAGGGCAGCGGCCTTCCCGCCGATGCCTATGTCGCGCGCGGAAACCGAGGGCAGTATCTGGCGATCATTCCGTCGCGGCAGCTCGTCATCGTCCGCCGCGGCTTCGACGGGGCGAGTGCCAATTTCGATCTCGATGGTTTCACCCGGAACGTGCTCGCCGCCCTTCGCTGAGAGTCTGTTTTGGAATGCGCTCACGAGCGCATTCCGCGGGCTAGGCGCCAGCCGCATTCCAAACAGGCTCTGAACCAGGCGGAGGAACCGCCATGCTTCTGAGACATTTTTTACGCGCCCGAGACGATTCGCCTCGGTAACGACCAAAGGGGTGTGCTCATGTACAGTCGCGATCCGCAGGCCATTTACTGGCAGGATCAGGCGCAGCTGTGGATTCCGCGGATCCTCGGGGCGCTCGCAATCCTCGTCATCGCCTATATCCTCGCCCGAGCCGCCAAATGGGCGATCTCGAAGATCGTGGACCGCGTTCCTGCGCTCAAGCGCCACTATGAAGCGGAGCCGGGCAAGACGCTCGGCAGCCTCATTGGCGACATCGTCTTCTGGCTGATCCTGCTCATCGGCATCATGCTCGCGCTTCAGCCGCTCGGTCTCAGCCAGGTGCTGGAGCCGGTGCGCCAGCTGACGACGCAAACCTTCTCCTTCATCCCGAACCTGATCGGCGCCGGCCTCATCTTCGTCATCGGCTTGGTGGTGGCCAAGATTCTCCGACGCCTCACGGAAGGCGCGCTGCTCGCGGCCAATGCCGACGGCTGGCTGCGGCGGACCGGGATCGCCAATGCCGGCACGGCCCCCGCTTCTCCCGCGGGGGGAACGGCCACGGTCGCGCCGCGCGCGTCGATCAGCCGCACGGTGGGCATGCTCGTCTTCTACGTCGTGATGATCCCGATCACGATCATGGCGCTCGATGCCCTTCGGATCGAGGTCATCTCCGGCCCCGCGACCGAGATGCTGCAGACCATCTTCGAGGCGCTGCCACGCATCGTGGCGGCCGTGATCCTGCTCGGGATCGGCTATATCGTCGGCAAGCTCGCCAAGCAGTTCATCGAGCAGCTCCTGCC
>JALYGI010000473.1 GCA_030777185.1 Pseudomonadota bacterium | reverse complement strand
ACAAGCTTTGGGTCGATCTCAATGCCCACCCCCCTCGCTCCGAAATCCCGCGCAGCGCTGATTGGGATGCGTCCGTCGCCAGAACCGAGATCGTACAGGACATCCTTTCGGCTGACGCCCGCGAGCTCCAGCATGGCATTCACGACCCGCTGTGGGGTTGGCGCATATCGAACATCCGGCTTGCGTAGCGGGTTTGCCGCAATCGGCTGTTCAGAACGGCTCGTCGTAACCGGTGCTGCCGTGCAACCGCCAAGTGTCAGAGCCAGCACCGCGAAGACGGCCGATCGCCTCATGTGCAGATTCTCCCTACTATAGATAAAGAGAGGAACCCTCGCAGCACGCCGAAGTTGCTTCTGAACATGGCTGCGGAACAGAGCTGCGAAAGGGTGCGGACAGAGCGCGCGGATCTTCTCGCTTCACCCGGGCCGCGCCTCGGGGCGAGGGAAGCCGTCGCCATGATTGTCGGCATCGTCATCGGTGCGGGGATCTACCGGACGCCTTCGATTGTCGCCGCACAATCTGACAGCGAGGCCGCAATGCTCCTCGCCTGGCTGCTCGGCGGCGCCGTCTCAATGGTCGGCGCGCTGTGCTACGCGGAGCTTGCTTCGACATTTCCGCATGCCGGCGGCGAATATCATTTCCTCAGCCGCGCCTTCGGGCGCCGCTTCGCGTTCCTCTACGGCTGGTCGCGGCTGGCGATCATCCAGACCGGATCGATTGCACTGCTCGCCTATGTCTATGGGGATTACGTCTCGCAGATCGTTCCGCTGGGGCGCCATTCGGCATCTCTCCATGCCGCGGCCGCGGTCATCGTTATCACCGCGGTCAACTGGGCCGGAGTAGCGCATGGTTCTCGCACCCAAGTCTGGCTGACGACCGTCGAGCTGCTGGGCTTGGCCATGGTGATCGCCGCTGGGTTGCTGCTCGCCCCCGAGGCAGTGGCGGCGCCGCCGCCTGCAAGCGAGACGTCGCTCGGGCTCGTGCTCGTGTTCGTTCTGTTGTCCTATGGAGGCTGGAACGAGGCTGCTTATCTCTCCGCCGAGCTGCGCGGCGGACCTCGGCGGATCATGCCGGTCCTCATCGCCAGCCTCGCGCTGATCACCTTGCTCTACCTGCTCGTCAACCTTGCCTATCTGCGTGCGCTCGGGCTCGCCGGCACCGCCGGATCGGAAGCGCCTGCGGCTGACCTGCTGGGGCTGGTCTGGGGCCAGAGTGGAGCAGCGATCATAAGTGTCGCGGTGGCGGTGGCGGCGCTCACGTCGGCGAACGCTACTGCGTTCACCGGCGCGCGCTCAGCCTTCGCGCTCGGCCGCGACTTTCCGCGGCTTGCGTTCCTCGGACTTTGGCGGGAGAGGGAAGGGACTCCCGGTAACGCGCTGCTCATCCAAGGTGGGGCGGCGCTGCTTCTGGTGGGGCTTGGGATGTTCGCTCGTGACGGCTTTCGACTGGCCGTCGAATATACCGCGCCTGCTTTCTGGGCATTCTTCCTAGCGGTGGGCGTGGCCTTGTTCGTGCTGCGGCGGCGCGAACCCGATATCGACCGGCCTTTCCGAGTCCCCCTATACCCGGCTCTGCCCATGCTCTTCTGCCTGAGCAGCGCCTATCTCCTCTTTTCCAGCCTCGCTTATACCGGGATCGGTGCTCTCGTCGGCGGAGCGGTCGTAGCGGTTGGTGCGTTACTGCTTCCGATGCTGGATGCGCGGTCCGGACTATTGGAAGAGGAACCATGAAACGGGTCTATGCCCTGCCTGTCCTGGCGTTGGTCGCGTTCATAATCTTTCCCCACGCTCAGGCGCAGCAGAGGGGTGCGGCAGATGAGGAGCGGCGCTTGGCGGCGGTGCGCGCTCGTCTGGTGGGAGCGATGAGAAACTATGCGGAGCCGATAGGCGAACGCGCCAACCCCGCAGTGTTGGGCGCGATGCGGGCGGTGCCTCGGCACCTGTTCGTTCCTGCCGCCCAGCGCTCCCAAAGCTATGAAGACCATCCGTTGCCCATCGGCGAGGATCAGACGATCTCGCAACCCAGCCTCGTCGCGCTAATGACTCACCTGCTACGCCCCAAGAAGGGTGATGTGATGCTCGAGGTCGGAACGGGCTCAGGCTACCAAGCGGCGGTCCTGTCGCAGCTCGTACGCCGGGTCTATTCGGTGGAGATCGTCGAGCCGCTCGCGCGGCAGGCCGCCGATCGGCTGACCCGCCTTGGCTATCATAACGTAAAGGTTCGGCACGGCGACGGCTATGCGGGTTGGCCCGAGTTTGCGCCGTTCGATGGCATCATCGTCACCGCCGGCGCGCCGCATGTCCCCCAGCCCCTGCTCGATCAGCTAAAGCCCGGCGGGCGGATGGTCATTCCCGTGGGACCTGCGCATTCAACCCAGCAACTGAAGCTGATCACCAAGGGTCCGAGGGGCAGGGTGAACGAACAAGTCCTTATCCCGGTGAGGTTTGTACCGCTGACACGAAAGGTTCGGAATTGAGCCCAGTCGTCGCGGCTTGCCTAAGCCGCGGCATGGTGCTGGCACCTATGGTCGCTGAGTGGTACAAGACCATGACGAGGAGAAGGTCCGTGCCGGTCAAAGGTGGTTTCATTGTTCTGACGCCAGACGCTGAAAAACCGTACAAGGTGGTCCTCCAGCATCATCCGAGCGGCACGTCAGAACACCCTGTCACCACGGTGCGTGAGGGCGAGGCTTTGATCCGCGAGAGAGTGATCGTTGAGGACCCGCAGCCGCAACTCGTCGAGTGGCACATCTAAACGCACGGCGCGCTCCTGCGACGACGGGTAAAATCTTCACGTCAGCCGATCATCAGCTGTAATCACCCTTGAAACCATTTAGCGTCAGCTTAGCTGGAGCTTGACATGCTCTCCTATCCTGTTCGTCTGATACCTACCGAAACAGGCAGCGTACGAGCCTCGTTTCCGGATGTCCCAGAGGCCGAGGCCGAGGGCACCAGCGAGGAAGAGGCGCTCGCCCGCGCTAAGGCTGTTCTTGAGAGCGCCTTGAGACGATTGTTTGAGAAAGATCGCAAAATCCCTGCGCCATCAGACATTTGCGGCGCACCGGCGATCACGACCGACATGTTTGTCATTCAAGAAACGGTGTCGGACTGGCCAGCCCCGATCAGCGGGGGAAGGCGCTGATCGCAATGCTCGGCCCAAGTCGCGCTATAGCTCTCCTCATCTTCTTCTCTGAGCCTGCTTTTGCCCGGAACTATTCGGAACTGCCGAACTGCCGAAACGTTTATTGGTAAGCATAGAGCTGTGAATAACCGCCGGAAGGGCGGGCACTGGGAACGGCTCGGCTTCATGGCTGGAGCGTTCCTGTATTTGCGAGCTTTGTCTCGCGAAGGAGCCGTTCCATGAGCAATGGGGAGCTACCTCCGTACTACGATGAAATAGTAGACCGTGCGCATGAGTTGATCTCCTCCCGCCGCGTTGAAGGAACTTCGGTCTACAGTCGGCAAGGTGAAAAGCTCGGCACCGTTCATTCGGTGATGATCGAGAAACGCAGCGGTCAGGTCGCATATGCCCTGCTCTCGTTCGGCGGCTTTCTCGGCATCGGCACCGACGTTCATCCTGTTCCATGGGAGATCCTGACATATGACGTGGATCGGGACGGCTATGTCGTCGACCTGACGCGAGAGCAGCTCGAAAAGGCACCCGCTTTCACGCTCGACAGCGCCGACCGGCCCCGCCGGCGCTCTGAAGACGAGCTGGTTTACAGCTATTACGGTGTGCTTCCTCCCTGGGGAGGCGTCCCCTAGCCTCTGAGAGGCAGATCGGGAGAACCGGCTTTCCGAACGCTCCATTGGCGCAAAGGAGTGCTTAAGGTCGGAGCGGTGTGGGCATCGCGACCCCTTCGGTTTCGGAACGAGTCTCCGCTCCAGCCGTAGACGGCTTAGCGGCGGAGCCCGGACCATGCAGCGAACCAGTGTCGAGATCGTCAAATCTGTAGCGGAACGCCGCCCATCGTGCGCCAAGGTGGGGGTGTTTGACATCGACGGCATCTTCCGCGGCAAGTATATTGCCGCCGACAAGCTCGGCTCCGCCTTGGAGAAGGGTTTCGGCTTTTGCGACGTAGTGCTGGGCTGGGATTCGAGCGACCAGCTGCTCGACAATCTGCGCTTCACCGGCTGGCATACCGCCTATCCGGATGCCGAGGCGCGGCTGCTTCCCGAAACGCTGCGGGCGATGCCGTTCGAAAGCGGAATGCCGTTAATCCTCGGCGAGTTCAGCGGTCGGGCGGAAGCGGTCTGCCCGCGCGGCGTGCTGCGCCGAATCCTCGATCGGGCGGCGACAATGGGCTGCAGGGTCAAGGCTTCCGCGGAGTTCGAATTTTTCGTCTTCGAGGAAACCCCGCAATCGGTGCGGGACAAGGGCTACCGCAACCTGAAGCCGATCACGCCTGGATATTTCGGCTATTCGATGCTGCGCTCGGGCGTTCATTCGGAATTCTATCAGGAGCTGTGGTCGACCTGCGAGGAGATGCGGATCGAGCTTGAAGGGCTTCACACCGAAACCGGCCCGGGCGTGATCGAGGCGGCGATCAGGGTCGACGACGCGCTTGAGGCGGCGGACAAGGCGGCGCTGTTCAAGACCGTCGCGAAGATCCTCGCTCAACGGCGGGGCTGGATGGCGACATTCATGGCGAAATGGTCGGGCGATTGGCCGGGCCAGTCCGGCCATCTCCACATGTCGCTGCTCGACGCCAAGTCCGGCGAGCCGATCTTCTATGAGGAGGGAGCAAAGCATGGCATGTCGGATCGCCTGCGCTGGTTCGTGGGCGGCCAGCAGGCGCTGATGCCGGAGCTGCTGGCGATGCTCGCGCCGACGGTCAACGCTTATACGCGGCTCATTCCCGGCTACTGGGCGCCGACCGCGGCGACCTGGGGCTATGAAAACCGCACCTGCGCGCTGCGTGTGATCGGCGGGTCCGCGAGCTCGCAGCGGGTCGAGTGCCGGATCTGCGCCGCGGACATCAACCCCTATATCGCGCTTGCCGCCGCGATCGGCGCCGCCCTTTGGGGGATCGAGCACCGGATCGAGCCCGACGAGGAAATCCAGGGCAACGCTTATACGGTCGAGACCGCACCCGAACGCGCCCTCCCCTCCACGCTTTGGGAGGCGGCGCAGCGGCTCCGCGGCTCCATTGCGGCGCGCGAATTGTTCGGATCCGAATTCGTCGACCATTATGCCGCCACCCGCGAATGGGAGGAGCGCGAGGCGCGCAAGGCGATAACCGACTGGCAGCTCGCCCGTTATTTCGAGATCATCTAGGCCGGAGGCGCCGGTGGAGGAGCTGATCTGCATTTCACCAGTGGACGGACGCGAATATGCGCGCCGCACGCTCACCGCGCCCGCTGAGATCGATCGGGCCGTTGATCGGGCACGCGAGGCGCAGCGCGAATGGGCGCGCGTGCCGCTCCAAGAGCGCTGCGCGACCATGCTGCGCTTCCTCGACGCGATGGAGCGGCTCAACGGCGAGATCGTGCCCGAGCTCGCCTGGCAGATGGGTCGCCCGGTCCGTTACCAGGGCGAGCTTCGGTCACTTCGAGAGCGGGTGGAGACGATTGCCTCGATCGCCGAAGCGGCGCTCGCGCCGATCACCGCTGAGGCTACCGAAAACGTCAGGCGGTACGTCACGCGCGTGCCGGCCGGGCTCGTGCTGGTGATCGCGCCTTGGAACTATCCCTTCCTCACCGCCGCCAATACCATCGTTCCGGCATTGATCGCCGGCAATGCCGTGCTCCTAAAGCACGCTACCCAGACGCTGCTCGCGGGCGAACGTTTTGCCGAGGCGTTCAGGATGGCGGGTCTGCCAGACGGGCTCTTCACCAATCTCTTCCTAAACCACGAACAGGCGGCTCGGCTGCTGGCGTCCGGCCTCATCGACCATGCGACCTTCACCGGGTCGGTCGAGGGTGGCCGGGCGATTGAGCGGGCGTCGGCCGGCTCGTTCACGACGCTGACGCTGGAGCTGGGCGGCAAGGACCCCGCTTATGTGCGGGAGGACGCCGACCTCGCCGGCGCGGTCGAAAGCCTGGTGGACGGCAGCTTCTACAACAGCGGCCAGTCCTGCTGCGCAGTCGAGCGAATCTATGTGAACGAAGCAGTGATGCAGCCGTTCGTCGAGACTTTCATCGAGGCCACGCGGCGCTATCGGCTGGGGAATCCGCTCGATCCCGAGACGAGCCTTGGCCCGATGTCGAGCGCCAAGGCGGCGGGGCAGGTCCGCCGGCACGTCGAGGAAGCGCTCGCGGCGGGCGCGCAGACGCATATCGAGCGGCAGCTCTTCCCGGCGGACGTGCCGGGCTCGCCCTATCTGATGCCGCAGGTCCTGACGGGCGTCGATCACAGCATGGCGGTCATGCGCGAGGAGAGCTTCGGGCCCGTCGTCGGCATCATGGCCGTGAACGACGACCTCGAGGCGGTTCGGCTCATGAACGATAGCAGCTATGGTCTCAGCGCTTCGGTCTGGACGCGCGACATCAATGCGGCGGAGCGGCTGGGCACTCAGATCGCGGCCGGCACCGTGTTCATGAACCGCTGCGACTATCTCGACCCGCTGCTCGCTTGGACGGGCGTCAAAGATAGTGGACGCGGCGCGTCGCTCGGGCGATACGGTTTCGAGAGCGTCACGCGCCCCAAATCCTTCCATCTGAGGAGCGCCTGATGACCCTGCCGCGCGCTGACTGGAACTACCCGACCGCGATTCGTTTCGGCGCCGGCCGCATATCGGAGCTGCCGGATGTCTGCCGCGCAGTCGGCATCAGGCGGCCGCTGCTGGTCACGGATCCCGGCCTGGCGGCGATGCCGATGATCGGCGCCGCGGTGGCGGCGAATGAAGCGGCGGGCGTGGCAACCGGCCTGTTCTCGAACGTGCGCGGCAACCCCGTAGGGAGCAATATCGACGAGGGCGTCGCTGCCTACACGGCTGGCGGTCATGACGGGGTGATCGCGTTCGGCGGCGGCAGCGCGCTCGACGCTGGGAAGGTGATCGCCTTCATGACGGGCCAGCGCCGGCCGCTTTGGGATTTCGAAGACAAGGAGGATTGGTGGTCCCGCGCCGACCCGGCTGGCATCGCCCCGGTCATCGCGGTGCCTACGACCGCAGGCACAGGGTCGGAGGTCGGCCGCGCCGGCGTTATTTTGGACGAGGCAGAATCGGTGAAGAAGATCATCTTCCACCCGAGAATGATGCCTGCCGTCGTCATCCTAGATCCGGAGCTCGCAGTCGGGCTCCCGCCACACATCACTGCCGCCACAGGCATGGACGCACTCTCCCATTGCATCGAGGCTTATTGCGCGCCCGGCTTTCACCCGATGGCCGACGGCATCGCCGCCGAGGGCGTCAAGCTCATCCACGGCTGGCTGCCGCGCGCGGTCACGGACGGGGCGGACCTGGAGGCCCGCGGCCAAATGCTGGTCGCGGCTTCGATGGGAGCGACTGCGTTCCAGAAGGGACTTGGCGCGATGCACGCCCTCGCCCACCCGATCGGGGCGCTCTGCAACACTCATCACGGGCTCACCAATGCCGTGCTGATGCCTTACGTGCTCGCCTTCAACCGGCCCGCCATAGCAGAGCGCCTATCCCGGCTGGCGGCCTATGTTGGCCTTCCCCAGCACGACTTTGCAGCTTTCCTCGATTGGATCTTGCAGCTTCGGCGGGATCTCGGGATCCCCCACTCGCTCGGGGGGCTGGGCGTTTGCGAAGACCGCTTCGAAGACATTGCGGGCATGGCGGAAGCGGATCCGTCCGCGGGAGGCAATCCGCTGCCCTTCGACGCTGCTGCTGCGCAGCAAGTGCTGGAAGCCGCGTCTAAGGGCGACATCCACATGCTCGGACCCAAGCGCTAGATCCACGCGGGGAGGAGCCACCCTGCGAAGGTCGCCCTCCCCGGCTAGAGTGGTTTCAAGTCAGGTGGAATCACCTGATGGCTCGGAAAGCACGGCAAACAAGGAAACTAGGCTCGTTCCCGGTTCAATTTAACCGGGAACCTACGCCGGGTGCGGGGCTCGTCCCGAGGCGCGATGATCTCATCCGATCTGACTTCCTGGACCACATCCCTCCAAATGCGCTTGAGGTCGTGCCCTTTGCGAAGCGGCGGCGGTGCCGGCTGCGCAGCGGCCGGAGACGCGAGCGCAAGTCCGGCTTGGCTCAGCAATGCGATCATCTCGTCTCTCCTTCGCTGACAAAGCGAGGCCGAAGCGCCTTAGAAGATGCCGGGCATCTCGCGCTGGACGGTGTTCGGCTGCGCCGGGGTCAACAGTTCTCGCTTACCCGCACCCTGGCTGAAGCTTTGGGTGGTCGCACCGCTGCTGGCGATCGGTGTGCACTGACGTCCGGCCAGGAAGTCCAGAGCCGTCCGGATCATTGCCTCCTGCGGATCGCCGAGCGGCCGCGAGATGTCGTCGGCGGCGCTGCAGGTCGACTGGAACTTGGATGCAAGGCCGCTAAAATAATCGCCTTGCTGGTTCGCATTCTTGACCGCGAAAGAGACGGCG
>JALYGI010000472.1 GCA_030777185.1 Pseudomonadota bacterium | reverse complement strand
CATGAACCCGGCGAGCCCTTCGATCCGCACTCTCGCCAAGCCGCTGTTCGAGGATGTGGCGGGCGATATCGGCGTTTCTTTCGAATTCTTCCCCCCGAAGACGGAGAAGATGGAGCAGACGCTCTGGCAATCCATCGAGACGCTCGAGCCGCTTCAGCCCCGCTTCGTCTCCGTCACTTACGGCGCGGGCGGATCGACGCGGGAACGGACCCACGCCACGGTCGAGCGGATCGTGCGGGAGACCTCGCTGCAGCCCGCGGCGCATCTCACCTGCGTGGAGGCGAGCCGCGGCGAGATCGATGAGATCGCCCGCGCTTATTGGGACGCCGGCGTTCGCCACATCGTCGCGCTCCGCGGCGATCCGCCCGTCCAGGGCAAGGCTTTCAACCCGCATCCGGACGGCTATGCCAATGCCGTCGAGCTGGTGCGCGGGCTGAAAGCAGTGGCACCGTTTGAGATCTCAGTGGCCGCTTATCCGGAAGGTCATCCCGAATCGCGCAACCGGGCGGCCGATCTCGACAATCTCTGGGCCAAGATCGATGCCGGTGCCGACCGGGCGATCACTCAGTTCTTCTTCTCGCCGGACAGCTTCTTCCGCTTCCGCGATCATGCCGCCGCGATGGGGATCGATGCCGAGATCGTTCCGGGAATCTTGTCTGTTTCCAACGTTGCGCAGACCCGCAAGTTCGCCGCCCAGTGCGGCGCCTCGATTCCGAGCTGGATGGACCGGCTGTTCGAAGGCCTCGACAATCTGCCCGCGGCCCGGCAGCTGATTGCCGCCACGGTGGCGGCCGAGCTTTGCGGCCAGCTTTACGCCGGCGGCGTCCGGCACTTCCACTTCTACACCCTCAATCGGGCGGAGCTTGCTTACGCGATCTGCCATCTGCTTGGGCTGCGGCCGCAATCTCAGCCCCAGCCGCTGGAAAAGGAGCAGGCCGCATGACCACCCGCCAGGACCTTGTTGCCGCCGCTGCGACCCGCATCCTTATCAAGGACGGCCCATTCGGGACCGAGATCCAGAAGCGGGGCCTCGCCGAAGCGGATTATGCCGGTGCTCTCGGCCTGGGGCGCGATCAGAAGGGCAATAACGACCTGCTCGCGCTTACCCGCCCTGAAGTGGTGGAGGCGATTACCACGGACTATCTCGCGGCAGGCGCCGATATCATTGCGACCAACACGTTCAGCGCAAACCGCATCAGCCAAGCCGATTATTGCGCCGAGCATCTTGTCCGCGAGATCAACCTGGCTTCAGCCCGGATCGCCCGGGCGGCCGCCGACGAATTCGAAGCCAAGGACGGCCGCGCACGGTTCGTCGCCGGTGCCATCGGCCCGACCAACAAGACGCTGTCGCTGTCGCCCGACGTCAACGATCCGGGCTTTCGTGAGATCGACTTTGACGGTCTGAAAAGCGTTTATCGGGAGCAGTGCGATGCGCTGATCGAAGGCGGCGTCGACTTCATCCTCATCGAGACGATCTTCGATACGCTCAACGCCAAGGCCGGGATCATGGCCGCGCTCGAGGCGGGGCAAGCGCTTGGGCGCGACGTTCCGCTGATGATCTCGATGACGATCACGGACCTTTCCGGACGCAATCTTTCCGGCCACACCGTAGAGGCGTTCTGGCACGCCGTGCGCCATGCCAGGCCGGCAACGATCGGGCTCAACTGCTCCTTCGGCGCGCAGCAGCTCCGCCCCCACGTGCAGACGCTGGCTCAGACCGCCGACACCCTGGTCATGGTTTACCCCAATGCGGGGCTTCCCAACGAGCTTGGCGAATATGACGAGCGGCCCGAACAGACTGCCGGTTTCGTCGGCGATTGGGCTCGGGAGGGCATGGTCAATATCCTCGGCGGCTGCTGCGGATCGACCCCGGCGCATATTGCTGCCATGGCCGCGGCCGTGGAGGGGATCGCCCCGCGCAAGCTTCCTGCGCCGCAGGTCGTCACCCGCCTCGCTGGTCTGGAGCCGATGATTCTCGCCGCTTGACGCGCGCAGCCACCAATCCCTTTCGAGTGACCATGACCGCGACCGCACTTTCCAGCATCGATTCCTTTGAAGCCGCCCGCAATGCTGTGGCGGCGCCGGCAAGTGCGTCCTTTGTCAATATCGGTGAGCGCACGAACGTCACCGGATCGGCCAAGTTCAAGAAGCTGATCATGGCCGGAGACTATGCGGCTGCCGTCGATGTCGCGCGCAGCCAGGTCGAGAACGGCGCCCAAATCATCGACATCAACATGGACGAGGGCCTGCTCGATTCGGAAGCGGCCATGACCACCTTCCTCAAGCTCATTTCCGCCGAGCCGGACATTGCGCGGGTGCCGTTCATGATCGACAGCTCCAAGTGGAGCGTGATCGAGGCGGGCCTGAAATGCGTCTCGGGCAAGCCGATCGTCAATTCGATCAGCATGAAGGAGGGCGAGGAGGAGTTTCTTGGCTATGCCCGCAAGGTGCGCGATTATGGCGCGGCTGTCGTCGTCATGGCATTCGACGAGGTAGGACAGGCCGACACCAAGGAGCGCAAGGTCGAGATCTGCGAGCGTGCCTACAAGCTGCTCGTCGGCGAAGGCTTCCCGCCCGAGGATATCATCTTCGATCCGAACATCTTTGCCGTGGCAACCGGCATTGACGAGCATCGCCGCTACGCGATCGAATTCATCGAGGCCTGCCGCGAGATCAAGGCGCGTTGCCCGCACGCGCACATTTCCGGCGGCCTGTCGAACCTCAGCTTCTCGTTCCGCGGCAACGAGCCGGTTCGCCGGGCGATGCATTCGGTCTTCCTTTACCACGCTATTCCCGCCGGCCTCGACATGGCGATCGTCAACGCCGGCCAGCTCGACGTCTACGACGCCATCGATCCCGAACTCCGCGAAGCGTGCGAGGACGTGATCCTCGACCGCCGCGCGGACGCGACCGAGCGGCTGGTGACGCTGGCGGAGCGGTATCGCGGCACCGATGCCGCTCAGGACAAGCAAGCGGCCGAATGGCGCAGCTGGCCTGTGGCGAAGCGGCTCGCGCACGCGCTGGTGAAGGGCATCGACGCCTTTGTCGTGGAGGACACGGAAGAAGCGCGGCAGGAAGCCGCCCGGCCGATCGAGGTGATCGAGGGGCCGCTGATGGACGGAATGAACATCGTCGGGGACCTGTTCGGCTCCGGCAAGATGTTCCTCCCGCAGGTCGTGAAGTCGGCGCGCGTGATGAAAAAGGCGGTCGCCCACCTCATTCCCTTCATCGAGGAGGAGAAAGAAAGGAGCGGCGCCGCCCAGGGCAAGGGCCGGATCGTGATGGCAACCGTGAAGGGCGACGTTCACGACATTGGCAAGAACATCGTCGGCGTCGTCCTCCAGTGCAACGGCTTCGAGGTGATCGACCTTGGCGTCATGGTGCCGTGGCAGGACATCCTCAAGGCCGCCAACGAGAATGGCGCCCATATGATCGGCCTTTCGGGCCTGATCACCCCCTCGCTCGACGAGATGGTCACGGTGGCGAGCGAGATGCAGCGCGAGGGCATGAGCCTGCCGCTGCTGATCGGCGGCGCCACCACCAGCAAGGTCCACACAGCCCTCAGGATCGATCCGGCATATCAGGGGCCGGTGCTGCACGTGCTCGATGCGAGCCGCGCCGTCGGCGTCGCCTCCTCGCTTGTCTCGGACACTCAGCGCGAGCCGCTGATCGACAAGACCGCAGACGATTATCGCGCCGTCCGCGACGCGCGTGCCGGGAAAGCGCACAATGATCTCGCGACTTTGGAAGAAGCCCGCGCCAACGCTTTTCCCTTCGATCCCGAAGGCATGGCGCCGCCGCCACTTCGCCCCGGTCTCCACAGCTACGGCGAATGGCCGCTCCGCGACCTGCGCACCTCGATCGATTGGACGCCGTTCTTCCGCGCCTGGGAGCTCGCCGGAAATTATCCCGCCATCCTAGACGATGAAGTTGTGGGCGAAAGCGCCCGCGCCCTGTTCAAGGACGCGCAGGCGATGCTCGACCGGATCATCGCCGAGCATTGGCTGACGCCCCGCGGCACGGTCGGCCTCTGGCGCTGCCGGCGCGAAGGCGACGACGTCTACGTGCTCGCCGGCAACCACGAGACCAAGCTCCCCTTCCTCCGTCAGCAGGTGAAGAAGCGGGAAGGGCGGCCGAACATGTGCCTCGCCGACTTCATCTCGCCCGAGGGCGAGGACTGGATCGGCGGCTTCGCCGTTGCCATCCACGGGCTCGAGCCGCATCTCGCCCGCTTCAAGGCCGACAATGACGATTATTCGGACATCTTGCTGAAGGCGCTCTCCGACCGGCTTGCCGAAGCCTTTGCCGAGCGGCTCCACGCCCATGTCCGCGAGAATGTGTGGGGCTATGCCGGCACGGAGCATTTCACCAACCAGGAGCTGATCCGCGAATCCTACATCGGCATTCGCCCGGCGCCCGGCTATCCGGCATGCCCCGATCACAGCCTGAAGCCGATCCTGTTCGACATGCTCGGCGGCAATCCGGCCGGCGTCGAGCTTACCAGCAACTTCGCGATGTGGCCGACCTCGGCCGTGTCCGGCTTTTATTTCGGCCATCGCGACAGCCAGTATTTCGGAGTCGCCAGGATCGGCCGAGACCAGCTCGAAGACTATGCCGCTCGCCGCGAGGTCGATCTGGAGCTGGCGGAGCGCTGGCTGCGGCCGAACCTGGACTAAACCTTCAGGGCCTGATCGGTTGAGGTGAAAGCGCTCCGCGCTTCCGCCGAAGGCGTCAATCAGGCCCTTATCATATGGCTGAGACCTTGATTCACGGACCACGCTGATTCAGCCGGATCCGATCAAGGTCCAGGCCGGCAGCTCGTCTCCGGCCCCTCCGCCAGATCGAGGCATCGTCCGTCGATCGTACCCGCCGGGATGGTGACGCCAAGGAGCGGCGCGAGCGTCGGAAGAATATCGACCGTTTCCACCGCCAGCGGCTGCTCGAACCCGCGCATGCCCTTGCGCCAGAAGAGGATCGGAACGCGCCGATCATAATCCCACGGGCTGCCATGCGTTGCCGTATAGCCCCGGTTTGGGTCGGCGATCGGCGTCACCCGCGGCCTCAGCAGAACCACCAAGTCGCCGGATCGTTCGGGATCGAAGGATGCCCGTGCACGGTCGAGGAGGGACCATTCGTCCGGTGGGCCTGACGGAGCGGGAGCGGCGCTGAGCTCGGCACGAGTGAAGGCAGCTGCGACTTGGCGGTGGGCGCGGTAGGTCCGCACCACCTCGTCGAGCGCGCGCTTCCGCTGGGCGGGCCTCAGCGTGCGGCCGATATACATGTCGCCGAACGGAGCGTCTCCAAACAGCACCTGTTCCTTAAGCCCGAGCCGGGCTGCGATCGCCTTGCCCATCGTGCCCGGCGCAAGCGCTGGATCGACCCGGCTGGCATCGGGCATCGCATGCTCGCGGAGCCGCTCGGGAACGTCCTGGCCGCCATGATCGGAGGTGAGCATGACCAGATAGTCGATGCCGGCAGCGTCCAACCGATCGAAGAAGTCGCCGAGGCTGCGATCGAGCGCCAGCATCTGCAGGCACATCTCGCTGCCTTCGGTGCCGTAGCTGTGCCCGACATAATCGGTCGCCGCCAGGCCGACGATCAAGAGGTCGGTGGCCTCGCCCCGGCCGAGCTGCATCTCCTGCTGAAGCGCGGCAGCAAGGGCGAG
>JALYGI010000471.1 GCA_030777185.1 Pseudomonadota bacterium | reverse complement strand
CCAGTTCAATCTGGAGTCGGTCCCTGAAGCCGAGATGCTTTCGAAGGTCGCGGCTTCGCTCGGCAGGACCGCTCCCGTCGGGTTCCGCGTCAACCCCGATGTCGAGGCGGGATCGCATGCGAAGATCTCGACCGGCGCCGCCCACAACAAGTTCGGCGTTTCGATCGCCGAGGCGCTCGATGCTTATGCTCGCGCCCGCGAGCTGCCCGGCCTCGAGGTGCAGGGGGTGGCCGTCCATATCGGCAGCCAGCTCACCAGCCTCGATCCGCTCGAACGCGCTTTCCGCAGGGTCGGGGAGCTCATCGCCGAGCTTCGCACCGCCGGACACAGCATCCGCGTCGCCGACCTCGGCGGCGGCCTCGGCGTCCCTTATGATCCCGAGGCGCCGCTCCCGCCCAGCCCCCAGGCCTATGGCAGGATGATTGCCGAGGTCGCAAACGGCTGGGAGGTTCGCTTCGTCTTCGAGCCCGGCCGGCTGATCGTCGGCAATGCCGGCGTGCTGCTCACCGAGGTCATTCGGGTCAAGCCCGGGGCAGCCCATCCTTTCCTGATCGTGGACGCGGCCATGAACGACCTCATGCGCCCCAGCCTCTACGATGCATGGCACGCGATCGAGGCGGTGGCTCCCACCGGGGAGCGGATGATCGCGAACGTGGTCGGTCCGGTCTGCGAGACCGGCGACACCTTCGCGACCGGCCGCAGCCTGGATCATGCCGAGGCCGGCGATCTCGTCATCTTCCGCACCGCCGGCGCCTATGCCGCCACCATGGCGAGCACGTACAATTCCCGCCCGCTCACTCCCGAAGTGCTCGTCGAGGGAAGCAAGTGGGCCGTCGTCCGCCCCCGTGTCGATGTCCAGACACTGATCGATGCCGATGCGATACCGGATTGGCTGCGCGCCTGATCAGCGTCCAGACCTAGCCGCGAGTGGCTGTGACGAAATAGTCGAGCGACGTGTTGTCCGCGACGGAGAACCCCCGCAGCGGATTGTAGGTGAGCCCGGCCACATCCACCACCTCGAGGCCCGCATCCTTCAGAAGCGCGCAGAGCTCGTCGGGCGTGAGGAATTTCTGCCAGTCGTGCGTGCCTCTCGGGATCCGGCCGAGCCCCTCCGCGAGCAGGATCATCAAAAGGCGGGACGTCGCCGTGCGATTGGGCGTCGAGAGGATCAGAAGCCCATCAGGCGCCAGGGCGTCCGCCAGTCCGGCGACGAATTCCCGCGTGTCGGTGACATGCTCGATCACCTCCAGTGAGGTGACGAGGTCATAGGGCCCGGTCAGCAGCTCCACGCCGCCGGCGCGGTAATCGATTTCAAGCCCCTGCCCCTCCGCATGGAGGCGGGCGGCGGCGATATTTTCCGGAGCCGCGTCGATGCCCGTCACTTCGGCTCCAAGCCGCGCCAGCGGCTCGGCGAGCAGCCCCGCCCCGCAGCCCACATCGGCAGCGCGCTTGCCCTTGAGCGGCCGCCGGTCGCATTCGTCGCCGCCCCAATGGCGGTCGATCTGATCGCGGATATAGCCGAGCCGCACCGGGTTCAGCCGGTGCAGCATCGCCGAGGAACCCTTGGGGTCCCACCAATCGGCGGCGAGGCGGCCGAAATGCGTGGCCTCGCGGGGATCGATGGTCGGATGGGGCTCGCTTGCATGTGCCATGGCCGCTCCCTATCAGGGCCGCGCCCGCTTTCCCAAAGTTTTCGAGGACCCATTCAGCTCGACCATGGCCCGCATCGTCATGAAATTCGGCGGCACCTCGATGGCCGGGATCGAGCGAATCCGCCACGTGGCGAGGCTGGTCAAGCGCGAGGCGGAAGGCGGCAACCAGGTGGCGGTTGTGGTTTCGGCCATGGCCGGAGAGACCGACCGTCTCATCCAGTTCTGCCGTGAGGCGTCCTCGCTCTACGATCCGCGCGAGTATGACGTGGTGGTGGCAAGCGGCGAGCAGGTGACCAGCGGCCTCCTCGCCATCACGCTGCAGGGCATGGGGCTCAACGCGCGCTCCTATATGGGCTGGCAGCTTCCGATCCGAACCTCCGGCCATGCCTCGGCGCTCATCGAGGGCATCGATGCCCAGGTGCTGGAGCGCGTCTTCCGGGAGGGCGGCATCGCGGTCATCCCCGGCTTCCAGGGAGTGACGAGTGAAGGCGACGTCACCACACTCGGCCGCGGCGGTTCGGACACGTCCGCGGTCGCGCTCGCAGCGGCGGTGAAAGCCGACCGCTGCGACATCTATACCGATGTGGACGGCGTCTACACAACCGATCCGCGCATCGTTCCGAAGGCGCGCAAGCTCACGGCCATCACTTATGAAGAGATGCTGGAGCTTGCCAGCGTCGGCGCGAAGGTGCTGCAGACGCGCTCCGTGGGCCTTGCGATGCGTGAGAATATTCCGATCAAGGTGCTGTCGTCCTTCGACGACCGGCCCGGCACCATGGTGGTCGGCGATGAGGCAATCGAAGGATACCAAATGGAACGTCAGCTCATCACCGGGATCGCCTACGACAAGAATGAGGCGCGGGTGACCCTCACTGGGCTCCCTGACAGGCCCGGGTCGGTCGCCGCCATCTTCGCACCGCTTGCCGAAGCGAGCGTCAACGTCGACATGATCGTTCAGAGCGTGGCCCGCTCGGGTCAGAAGAGCGACCTCACCTTCACTGTCCCGACCGCCGCCCTCGCCCACACCACCGACCTGCTCCAAAAGCTAAGATCTGAGATCGGCTTCGACGAGCTTCTAACCGATACCGATGTCGTCAAGGTAAGCGCCGTCGGCGTCGGCATGCGCTCAAACGCCGGCATCGCCGCACAGATGTTCAAAGCACTCGCCGACCGCGGCATCAATATCCTCGCCATCACCACCTCGGAGATCAAGGTCTCGGTCCTCATCCCCGAGGACTATACCGAGCTTGCGGTGCGCGTTCTCCACACTGCCTACGGCCTTGACGACAGGGGAGCGGCGGCATGAGCGCGGATGGGGTGATGGACGGAGGCGTTGGCCACGACCGGCTGAAGCGGCTGATGAAGCGCGGCACGGATTTCCTCGGCTGCGAAGTCGCGATCATGGGGGGCGCGATGAGCTGGATCTCGGAGCGAAGCCTCGTCTCTGCAATCTCGAACGCGGGCGGCTTTGGCGTGATCGCCAGCGGCGCCATGTCGCCCGAGCTGCTCGACAACGAGAT
>JALYGI010000470.1 GCA_030777185.1 Pseudomonadota bacterium | reverse complement strand
TCGCCGAGGCTACTGCGGCGGCACCTATCAACATACTCGTTGGGCTGACGGTATACCGCGATGACGCAGATCAATATGCCGAATTGATCGACCGCCTCCAATCTAGCGTCGCTCAGCACTTCGACAGAATTGAGGCTGCGCTGAGAGAGAGTCCCTATCTGGTTGGCGGTGCGTTTTCCGCGGCGGACATCATGGTTGGATTCACTCTCTGGTCGGCTAAGATGATCAACTTACTCGGGGATCAGCATCCGCGCACGTCTGCGTATCTGCAACGGCTACGAGCCCGACCAGCGTTTTCCAAGGCGTTGGACGAGAGCCGCCGATTGTCCCTTGAGATTGACACTCCTTCGCAAGCGCAACGGTGAAGATCAGTGGAGCGAGCATGATGCGGGATCTGCACCGCAACCTCGTCTACATGTGTCAGTAGGATCGGTTGCTGATCGTTCGTGCCCTCCGCTAGCACCAACAGGGGACGGGTGAGGGAACGGAAACAAGTCACATTGAAACCAGCTAACCATTCCAATCAGTTAGGAAGGTAAGGCTGGTGGAGCTGAGGGGAATCGAACCCCTGACCTCTGCAGTGCGATTGCAGCGCTCTCCCATCTGAGCTACAGCCCCGCGCCTGTCGGCGTAAGGCGCTCCCAATAGCCGCGCAAGTCGCGGCGCGCAATGCGCCAAATGGCTGCCAACGATCATCCAAGTCGTTCCGCCGCCCTGCTGCAACAGGCTGACCCCGCGGCCGGAACGAGGCCGCCCCAATCGTCGTTTTCGACCCTAGCGGCGCAAAGCGCGGATCAGCCGCGCGGAGTGCGCAAAGCACAGCATAGGAGGATCTCGATGGGCTACGGTGACAACCGGTATGGCGACCGTTTCGGCGGCGGCGAGGATCGATGGCAGGGGCGTGAACAGGGCGGCCGATGGGAGCGCGAGCGCGGCAGCTTCGGCGGCTGGGGCGGCGAGCGAGACCGTGAGGGCGGCGGCCATCGCGGCGGCGGCGGATCGCGCGGCGATGATCGCGGCTTCTTCGAGCGCGCCGGTGAAGAGGTCCGCTCCTGGTTCAGCGACGACGACGATCGCGGGCGCGGCGGCTACCAGGGCCCCAACCGTGACCGCGGAACAGGCGGCGACTGGGGCCGCAGCTCTGAGAGTTTCGGCGGCGGCTTCGGCAATCAGCGCGGCTGGGGCGATGATCATTTCGATCGCCAGCAGGGTCGGACGCAGGACAATCGCAGCCAAGGCTATTCCGGCGGCGGCTCGCGCTCCAATTGGGGCGGCGGCGGCGGCGGTGCCGAGCCCTGGGCCGGCTCCGGCTTTGGCGGCCTCGACGACAATGGCCGCCGCTTCGACCGGGTCGATGCCGGCCATGTTGGCGCGCAGGGTGCACACCCCATGTCTTCGCCGGTCGAGGCGGGCTATGGCTCGCGCTACGGCGCCTCGGGCGGGGCTTATGGCAGCTCGTCGCGCGCCGCCGCGATCATGGCCAATGAGGGGCAGCAGAGCGGGCCGCTGATCGACCCGCAGGCTCGCGACCGCATGCTCGGCCGAGGCGGCGGACAGCAACAGGGTGGCGGCCAAAGCGGCGGCTGGAGCGGCGGTCACCACGACCCGCATTATTCCGAGTGGCGCCAGCGCCAGATCGAGCAGCTGGACCGCGATTATGAGGAATATCGCCGCGAGCATCAGTCCAAGTTCGAGCAGGATTTCGGTGGCTGGCGCGAGAAAAGGCAGACCCAGCGCCAGCATCTCGGCCGCGTCACCGAGAAGATGGAAGTGATCGGCGCGGACGGTGAGCATATCGGCACCGTGGACAAGGTGCGCGGCGACCGCGTGATCCTCACCAAGAGCGATCCCAATGCGGGCGGTATCCACCACAGCTTCCCCTGCTCCTGGATCGAAAGCGTCGATGAGCGGGTCACGATCAACAAATCGGCCGAGGAAGCGATGAGCCAGTGGCAGAATGAGGAGCAGAACCGGGCCATGTTCGATCAGCAGGGCCAGGGCGGCGAGGGGCCGCACATTCTGAATCGCAGCTTCTCAGGCACCTATAGCGATCAGGACAAATAGTCCGTCGCTCATCAAGCGAAACAGGCCCGGCCGCCGGTGAGGCGGTCGGGCCTTTTTTTATGCAATTCCCACGGCTACGCGAACGGGAGCATCATCAGGAGATCTTTCATGGCCGGCACGCGCGCATGGCATCTGAAGTCCCGCCCGTCGGGCATGCCGGACATGAGCAATTTCGAGCTGAAGGAGCTCGACCTACCTCCGCTCGAGGATGGCATGGTCCGGGTGAAGAATAGCTGGCTCTCGGTCGATCCCTACATGCGCGGCCGCATGAACGACGTGAAAAGCTATGTTCCGCCGTTCGAAGTCGGCGCGCCGCTGCAGGGCGGCGCGGTCGGCAAGGTGATCGAGAGCCGCGCGCCCGGTTTGGAGGACGGCGACACGGTCTTCCACATGCTCGGCTGGCGCGAACAGGCCGTGGGCAAGTCCGAGCATTTCACCAAGGTTCCGGCGATGGGCGTTCCGGATCAGCAATGGCTCGGCAATCTCGGGCTGACCGGCGCGACCGCCTATTTCGGGCTGCTGCGGGTGGCAGAGGCCAAAGAGGGCGACACTGTCTTCGTGTCCGCCGCCGCCGGCGCCGTCGGCTCGGCGGTGGTGCAGATCGCCAAGGCGAAGGGAATGACCGTGATCGGCTCCGCCGGCGGGCCCGACAAATGTGCCTGGGTGCGCGAGCTCGGCGCCGATGCAGCGATCGACTACAAAGCCGGGCCGCTGGTGAAGCAGCTCGCGGCGGCGGCGCCAAAGGGCATCGACGTCTATTTCGACAATGTCGGCGGCGATCATCTCGACGCGGCGCTTGGCCTTGCCCGCAACAACGCCCGCTTTGCGATCTGCGGCATGATCGAGGGGTACAATGGCGGGGAGCCGCCCGCTCTCCGCTACCTGATGCGGGTGATCTCGGCTCGGATCACGATCAAGGGCTTCATCTACACCGATTACATGGCTGAGATGCCGGATTTCTATCGGGAGATGGGCGGCTGGATCGCGAGCGGACAGGTGAAGAGCCGGGAAACGGTGCGCGAAGGGATCGAGGCGGTGCCGGAAGCCTTTATCGGGCTCTTCCAGGGCGAGAATATGGGAAAGATGCTGGTGAAGCTCTGAAGGAGTCGGCGCCGTGCCGCGAATCAATGGCCTGCTCGAAACTGCGCTTTATGTCGACGACATGGCAAGATCAGTCGCCTTCTTCCGCGACATCCTCATGCTTTCCCCGATGCTGGAGGGCGATCGGCTCACCGCCTTCGATGCGGGAGGGCGAGGCGTGCTGCTGATCTTCAAGCGCGGCGCTTCGGCTGCGGATATGCGCAGTCCCAACGGAATTGTCGCCGGCCATGATGGAAGCGGGCCTCTCCACATGGCGTTTGCCATTGCGGGAGACAGCTATGACGAATGGCACCGTCATCTGATCGAATCCGGTGTGAAGATCCGCGGCGAGATGAATTGGCCGCGCGGTGGCCGCAGCCTCTATTTCGAGGATCCGGACGGGCACGTGCTGGAGATGGCAACGCCAGGGCTTTGGCCCAATTACTGAGCGGCCTCAGACGAGCGCCTTTGCGCGCTCGCCAATGCGGTGAAGGTCCTCGACGAAGCGGGCATATTCCTGTTCCTTGTTGTCCTGCACGCGCAGCAGGAAGCTTGGGTGAACGGTGACCCAGGCCTCGCCGCCGTCCGGCACTGCATGCGGGCGTCCGCGCATCGCGCCGATCGTTACCGCCTTGCCGAACAATGAGCGCGCGGCGGTCGCGCCCAGCGCGACCGTGATCGGCGGGCGGATGAGGATCCGCTCCTGCTCGATCCACCAGCGGCAGGCGTCGATCTCAGGTCCGTTCGGCTTGGAGTGGATACGCCGCTTGCCGCGCTGCTCGAACTTGAAGTGCTTGACCGCATTGGTGACATAGGTGGCGGAGCGGTCGACGCCCGCCTCGACGAGGGCGCGGTCGAGCAGTTGCCCGGCGGGGCCGACGAACGGCTTTCCCGCCAAATCCTCCTGGTCTCCCGGCTGCTCTCCAACGAACATGATGCGTGCGTCCAGCGGCCCCTCGCCGAACACCGTCTGGGTGCCGCACTTGTAAAGATGGCAGCGCGTGCACCCCATCGCTTCCGCCCGCACCGCCTCCCAAGCAGCGAGCGCATTGCCGCCGATACCGGTTCTTGAAGCTTCCACCATCTTCGCCTCGCGTGCCTGCGCGCCTGCAATCAGCTCACCGACCAACGCCGTCTCCGGCATGTTTTTCCAATATTTCTTCGGCATCTCCTTGGTCATCGCCTTCACCTTCACCCGCGCCGGATTGAAGATCGAGGCATAATAGGTCTTCCAGGTCTCCTCGATCGGATCGCCGTCGGGCGCCTCGGCGCGGGTGGCGCCGGGGCTCTGGACCAGCCTCTCGCCGTCCCAGTGGATCGACAGCTCGGGCGTCAGGATCGACCAGCGCATCGCGTTGAAGCGGCGCACGAAGAAGCCGGCATTGGTGCGGACGATATGATGCTCGGGTTCGAACCAGGCGACGTAACGAGTGCCTCCCTCCGCTTCGATCTCGCGAAATCGAACAAAGGCGTGCATCTTGTGCATGTCGCGCCGCACTTCCTTCGCCATCCGCTCCAGCCGCCCGACCAGCGGATCGGCGCGATCTTCCATCGCCTTCGGCTGTGCACGGAGGCGGAGCAGCAAAGTGTAGAGCAGCGCGAACCGCTCCGGGTCGGAATGGCAGATGACCGAGCGGGCAAGCTCAACGAACGGCCGCGGCACGGAAAAGGCGGGCCGGTCCCCGCTCTCTACATTGGCCTCATCACCGAACAGGTCGGCACAGCCTCCGTCCACCTGCCAGACCACATCTTCGGGCGGCACTCGCGCGAGAGCAAGCGCCCGCGCGGCCGTCCGCCAGCCGTCGAAATCCTCTTCGTGCTCCAGCCGCGCGACCCGCATCTCAGGGGAGGCTGAGCTGCCAGGCAATTCCGAACCGGTCCTTCACCCAGGCGAAAAGCTTGCTGAAGCCGTAATTGTCGAGCGGCATCAGCGCCTCTCCGCCGTGCAGCAATGCACTGGCAAGACGGCGGATTTCGACATCGTCGGAGCAAAGGACGAAGAAGGAAAAGGATGGCGTGAATGTGAATTCGTGCTGCACCGGGCTGTCGATGCAAATGACGCTTTGGCCGGCGAGGGTGAAGCGCGCCTCCATCACCGTGCCTATCGGGCCTGCTTCTCCCGGTCCGTAACGGCTGATCGCCTCGATCCGGCTGTCCGGAAGGAGCGAGGTGTAGAAGGTCAGCGCCTCCTCGGCACTCCCCTGGAACATCAGAAACGGCTGGACGCTGGCGACCATCCTCTTCTCCGCTTGCGTCGGCTTCCACCGGACTAAGCCGCGAACAGCTCCAGCTGTTCCGACTTCGGCTTCATCCGCTGCTTCAAATCCGCCCGGTCGGTGAGGAGCGTCGGCCGCCAGCCGTCGGCGACGATGAACGGACGGACCTTGGCGATGGAGGCGGTGAGCCGCGCCACATCGTCGAGGCTCAATCTCCGCCAGCGACGCGACGCGACAATGCGGTCGACCGCCTTTAATCCAAGGCCGGGAATGCGAAGCAGCAGCTCGCGCGGCGCGCGGTTGACGTCGAGCGGAAAATGCTCGCGAAACTTCAGCGCCGCTGTTGCCCCCCGAGGGTTAGGGGGTCGGTGAATAATCGCAATTTGCTAAGGGGTGCTCAGCAGGCCTGATGCTTGCAAAGGCGCCTGGTTTCATCCCCCGGGCGCCTTTTTTGTCTCTCGTCCGAGTGAGCCGCGCTCCGGCCAACCTCCGAACGCCGCCTGGACATTGACGCCGCCCGGTCGTTATCGAGGCGGGCAGGAAATCGAGGCGGCGCCCTCGTTACCTTTTCCATTCTGAAGCAGGACCGGTATGGCCGGAACGGCAAGTCACGATTTCCCCGAATGAGAATGGTCAGCGTCGATGTTTGAAGCCGTGCAGACACTCCCGGCCGAGCTCGGGATCATCGAAGGCTATTTCGGTCCGGCCTGGTCTTGGGCCGAGCGCCGGCAGGTGATGGAGCTGTTGGCGAAGCACGGCTACCGCTTCTTCCATTATGCGCCGAAGGCCGACACGCACCTTCGCCGGCAATGGCGCGGACGGCATCCGGAGGCGGAGGAGGCGGCTCTGGCCGATTTCGCCGCCGCCTGCCGCGGCGCAGGCGTGCGGTTCGGCGTCGGCCTCAGCCCCTATGAGGCTTACCTCGATTTCGACGGCCCCACACGGGAGGCGCTGTCCGCAAAGATCGCCGCGCTCGATGCGCTGGGCCTGGACGATCTGGCGATCCTGTTCGACGACATGAGGGGGGACGTGCCCGACCTTGCCGAGCGGCAAGCGGAGATGATGGATTTCGTCGCCTCCCGCACCCACGCCCAGCGCCTGCTGATCTGCCCGACTTATTATTCGTTCGACCCCGTTCTGGACCGTGCCTTCGGCAAGCGGCCGGAAGATTATCTCGAGTCCTTGGGTCGATTGCTCGATCCCAAAGTGGAGGTGTTCTGGACCGGCGAAGAGGTGTGCTCGCGCGAGCAATCGACAGCGCATCTTGCTCGGGTGGCCGAGCAGCTCGGGCGCAGGCCGTTTCTATGGGACAATTATCCGGTGAACGACGGCCCGCGCATGTCTCAGCACCTTCATCTCCGCGGCTTTACAGGCCGCCCTCCGGCCATTGCCGATCGGATCGCGGGCCATGCCATCAACCCGGCGCTGCAGCCCTTGCTCGGCTGCATCCCCGCGCTGACGCTCGCGGCCAGCTACCGCGACGGTGATGGATATGCCTACGGAGCGGCTTTTCTCGAAGCAGCTCGGATCGTTGTTGGAGAGGATCTGGCAAAGATGCTTCTGGCAGATTTGCTTTCGCTCGCCGATGCGGGGCTCGATCGCCTTGGCAGCGGTCGCGAACGGCTCCGCGGGCGCTATGCCCCCATCGATCATCCCGCCGCGCGAGAGGTCGTGGCATGGCTGGACGGCAGCTATGCGACCTCGGGCGAGACCGTTCAGACCCAATGATCTGCCGACGGTGCCGCCGCCGTAAGGGGCAGCGTGTCGCAAGCTGAGCCGATTGATGCCGCGCTCGTGCGCCGCTTGATACGGGCGCAATTTCCCCGATGGGCGGATCTGCCCGTCGAGCCGGTGGCGTTCGGCGGCTGGGACAATAGGAGCTTTCGCCTGGGCGAACGAATGGTCGTGCGGCTGCCAAGCGATGGAATATATGCTCCGCAGGTGGAAAAGGAGCAGCATTGGCTACCGCTCCTCGCGCCGATGTTGCCGGTTGCCGTTCCTGTGCCGCTAGCGATGGGGCAGCCCGGGGAAGGCTTTGCCTGGCCGTGGTCCGTCTACGCCTGGCTGGAGGGAGAGACGGCCGATCGCAGCCCTATCGGCGATCTTCGAAGTTTCGCAGCTTCGCTGGCCGGTTTCATCAAGGCGCTGCAGCGGATCGAGCCGACAGGCGGACCGCCGCCGGGGCCCCACAACTTCGGTCGCGGCGGCCCGCTTTCAGTCTACGATGCCGAGGCGAGGCGCGCCATTGCACTGCTCGGCCATCGGATCGATGCCGAAGCGGCGACCGGTGCCTTGGAAGCGGCCCTTGCTGCCGTGTGGCATGGCCCGCCGGTGTGGCTCCACGGAGATTTGAGCCCCGGCAACCTGCTGGTGCGGGGCGGGACGCTAACAGCCGTGATCGATTTCGGCTGCTGCGCAGTGGGCGATCCCGCGTGCGACTTGGCGCCCGCCTGGACCTTCTTCGATGCGGACGCGCGCGCCGCGTTTCGCGCCGCCTTGGCGCCGGATCGGGACGAGTGGCGCCGCGGTCGCGGCTGGGCCTTGTGGAAGGCCCTCATCGTGTTGGCCGGGATGACCAGAAACAAGCTTCCCGGCTTCGACCCTCGGTTCGTCCTGGAGCAAGTGCTTGCCGATCATGTTCGAGACAGGTGACGGTGCGGCTATTCGGCACCTTGCGAGCTTTCGCGCCAATGCTCGAATGTCCGGCGGCGCTCTTCCCTCCTTGCACCGCCGAGCAAAGGGAGGAAAGGCTTTGCCAGGCCCACTCCCCAACGGAAGCAGCATGCTGAAGAAGACCGAAACGCCCGATCTGGACGCCCTCCGCCTGCTCGACGATCGCCTGCGCTGGCTTTCCGCCTGGACGATCCACAACGCCAATCACCTGCGTGAAAGCAGGGACGGGCTGAAGGTCGGTGGTCACCAGGCGAGCTGCGCCTCGATGACCGCGATCATGGCCGCGCTCTACTTTCATGCGCTGGGGCCGAACGACAAGGTCTCGGTGAAGCCCCATGCCGGGCCGGTGCTCCACGCCATCCATTATCTGCTCGGCACTCAAAGCCGCGAGCAGCTCGAGAATTTCCGCGGCTTCGGCGGCATGCAAAGCTATCCGAGCCGAACCAAGGACAAGATCCCGGTTGATTTTTCGACCGGCTCGGTCGGCCTCGGCGTTGCCGTCACTGCATTTGCCAGCCTGGTGCAGGATTATCTTCTCGCCCACGGCATGATGGCGCCGTCCGATGCTGGCCGCATGGTGGCGCTGATGGGCGACGCCGAACTGGACGAGGGCAATATCTACGAATGCCTGATCGAAGCGTACAAGCACGACATCCGCAATTGCTGGTGGATCGTCGATTATAACCGGCAGTCGCTCGACGCCACGACCGCCGAGCGGATGTTCAGCTGCTTCGACGAGATCTTCGCGAGCTGCGGCTGGCGCGTGGTGACGCTAAAATACGGTAAGCAAATGGAGGCCGCCTTCGCCGAGCCCGGCGGAGCGGAGCTCAAGGCTTGGATCGATGCGGTTGGAAACGCCGATTATGCGGCGCTCACCTATCTGGGCGGCGGCGCATGGCGCGAGCGGCTGCTGAAGGACGCTCCAGCCGTGAAGCCCATCCTGGACGCCCGAGACGACGACATGCTGGCGGCGCTGATGACCAATCTCGCCGGCCACGACATGGCGAGCCTGATCGAAGCCTTCGATGCCGCGCAGGACGATGTGCCCACCCTCTTTATCGCTTATACCGTGAAGGGGCAGGGGCTCCCCTTCGCCGGCCACAAGGACAATCATGCGGGCCTCATGAACCCCGGCCAGCTCGCGGCGCTTCGCGAGCGGATGGGCATCGCCGAAGGCCAGGAGTGGGAGCCCTATGCCGGCCTCGGCAGCAATGCGGCGGAGGCCGCCCGCGCCGCTGTTGAGAACAGCCGCATCGCCCGCGAGAAGCGGCAGCGGCCGTGGAACGTGGCGGAAGTTCCCGCCTTTGTCCCGCCGGCGGGGGAGGAGCAGTCCACCCAAGCGGCGTTCGGCCGCATCCTGCTCGATCTGTCCCGCGCCGGGGGGAGGGCGGGGCAGGACCGTCCCGGGGAAGGCCCCGCCCTTCTTGCGGACCGCATCGTGACCACCTCGCCCGATGTCACCGTCTCAACCAACCTCGGTGCCTGGGTGAACCAGCGCGGCCTGTTCCGCCGGCAGGAGCTGGCAGACGTGTTCGCGGCGGCCAAGATCCCGTCGGCGCAAAAGTGGGGCGCTACCAGCGCCGGCCAACATGTCGAGCTTGGCATTGCGGAGAACAATCTGTTCCTGGTGCTGGCTGCGTTCGGCCTAGCCGGCGACCTGTTCGGCGAGCGGCTGTTCCCGATCGGCACCGTCTACGATCCGTTTATCGCCCGCGGCCTCGATGCGCTGAACTATGCCTGCTATCAGGACGCGCGCTTCATGCTGGTGGCGACGCCTTCGGGCGTGACGCTCGGGCCGGAAGGCGGCGCGCACCAGTCGATCAACCCGCCGCTCATCGCGCTTGGCCAGCCGGGCCTGCGCCACTATGAGCCTGCCTTCGCCGACGAGCTCGCTTTGCTGATGGAGGAAGGCTTCCGCCTGATGCAGCGGCCGGACGGCGAGAGCGTCTATTTCCGCCTCACCACCCGCACGATCCGGCAGATCGAGCGGGCCGACGAGAGCTGGAGGACGGGAGCGGTTGAAGGCGGCTATTGGCTGCGCGAGCCGGCGGCCGGAGCCGAGGCCGCGATCGTCTATTCGGGCGCCATCGCTCCGGAGGCGCTTGCCGCCTGGGAGG
Source organism: Pseudomonadota bacterium (assembly GCA_030777185.1). GTDB lineage: Bacteria > Pseudomonadota > Alphaproteobacteria > Sphingomonadales > Sphingomonadaceae > Allosphingosinicella. The sequence goes on along the minus strand of JALYGI010000470.1, from coordinate 2,599 downwards.
CGCTGAAGGACGACCTGCCCGGCCTCGGCCTGCTCGCCGTCACCTCCCCCGACCTTCTCCACCGGGGCTGGAGCGCGTGCAGAAGCGCTCGCTGGAGCTCCCGCGGAGGAAAGCGCGCCGCGCCCTCCCACATCGAGCAGCTGCTGGCGCCGCTCTCCCGCAGCGCCGGCCTCGTCACCCTGCTCGATGGGGCTCCGGCCTCATTGTCATGGCTCGGCGGCGTCCTGGGACACCGCGTCAGCCCGCTTGGCGTCGACCGCTTCGGCCAGACCGGCGATCTTGGCGACCTTTACCGCGCCTATCGGCTGGATGTGGACGCAATCGTCGAGGCCGCGGCCGAGCTGTTCCTCGACTGAATGGAACATTCGCGCGCCTTCCCGCGCTCTTACCCGTAACGACTTTTTGAACGGAGTAAGCACATGATTGGGAAGATCGCCGGCGCAATTATCGGCAAAAAGGTTGCGGACCGCTACGGCACGGGCGGCCGCGGAATGATCTATGGAGCACTGGCCCCGGCGCTGGCGAAGCGCGCCTTCGGACCGCTCGGCCTGATGCTGGCCGGCGGCTATGTTGCCAAGAAGATCTACGATGGCCGCAAAGGCCGCCGCACCCGCGACTAGAGCCTGATCAGCCTCGTCTGATCGCTCTCCCGGGCGGCCGGAAGTCAGGGGAGCCGCGGCGGCTCCTCGTCTTCCGGAGCAGGCGCCGGCGGGGGCGGCCCGAGCGGGATCTCGCCCTTTAGCGGCGGCCGGTCGTCCCCCGGCGCGCTGGGTTCGGCCGAAATCGTGACGGCCTCATTGCCAATCTCCACGCCGATCTCGTAGCCGGTGCCCTCCAACGGCACGCTGAGGCTCGGCTCGGGTCCCGCGGGCATGGGGGCCGGCGCCTTGCGGACCACCGGTCGCGGCACCCCCGCGCTCGCTCGCACCGCGCCCGACATGAAGTCTCGCCAAATCCGCGCCGGCAGACCGCCGCCTTGGATGCCTTTGAGCGGCGTATTGTCGTCATTGCCGACCCACACGGCGGTGACGAGGTCGCCTGCGAACCCGACGAAGATCGCGTCCCGATTGTCCTGGGTCGTTCCCGTCTTCCCGAACGTATCGATGCCGAGCGCCGCCGCCCGACCAGTGCCGCGATTGACAACATGCCACAGGAGGTCGCGCAGCATCTCGTCCCGGTCCCCCCCGAAACGCCGCTGACTGCCCCAAAGCTTCTGAAACCAGCTGTCGTCATTCTTCGGCAGTCCGTGCGCGCGCACCGGATATGAGCCATGCGCGACCGCGGCATAGGCCTGAGTGAGCTCGAGCAAGGTGAGGCCCGACGTGCCGAGCGCGAGGCTCGGGTCATTACCAAGCGGGCTGGTGACGCCAAGGTCACGCGCCGCCTTGATCACCTTGTCGCGCCCGACTCGCTCCGCCAGCCGGACCGCGGCGACATTGCTCGAAACGGAAAAGGCATCGCGCAGCGTGATGCGGCCGCGATAGGTGCCGCCATTATTCTTTGGGGTCCAGTCGCCGATCGTCAGCGGCCGATCCTCCACCTTGCTTTCGGGATCGAGCCCGGAGCGGAAGGCAGCGAGGTAGACGAACAGCTTGAATGTGGATCCGGGCTGGCGCCGGGCTTGCGTCGCGCGGTTGAAGGGGCTGCGCGCATAATCCTTGCCACCGACCATCGCCACCACTTCGCCGTCTGGCCGCATCGCGATCATCGCCACCTGCGCCTTGCCGAGCCTGGCGCGGTTGATGGTGCGCACCGCCAGCCGCTGAAGCCTGCTGTCGAGCGTCGTCTGGATCGTCTGCTCGCCATATCCGCCGCCGGCAAGCTCGCGCGCCTGGGGAAGCACCCAGTCGGCGAAATAGGTGCCGGTCGGCATCGCCTTCACGCGTCGGACCTTGAGCTTCGCCGCCTTTAGTCGCTTTGCCTCGGCTTCGGTCAAATAGCCGACATCGACCATCGTGGCCTTGACGACGCTCGCCCGCTGCCGCGCAGCCTTCAAATTCTGCGTCGGCGCCAGCCGCGAAGGCGCCTTCACGATCCCGGCAAGCATCGCGCCCTCGGAAACGTTCAGCTCTTCCGGCTCCTTGCTGAAATAATGCTGGGAGGCGGCGCGCAGGCCATACACATTGTCGCCGAAATAGGCGTTGGAGAGGTAACGCGAGAGGATCTCGTCCTTCGATAGCCAGGTTTCCAGCCATAAGGCGATAAAGGCCTCGCGGAGCTTGCGGCCGGCGGTCTGGTCGGAGCTCAGGAAGGAAAGCTTGGCGAGTTGCTGCGTGATCGTGCTTCCGCCCTCCCGAACGCCGCCTGCCAGCGTGTTGCGGACCGCGGCCCGAAGAATCCCCCAGGGGTCGATTCCGAGATGAACGTAAAAGCGCCGGTCTTCGACTGCGAGGAACGCCTGAGGGACGTGGTCGGGGAGCTCGCCGACGGTGACAGGCTGATCCGTCACCGCGCCGCGCCGGGCGATCGGTCTTCCATCGGCGGAAAGGAGAACGATCCCAGGGGGAGCGATCGGCTGAAGCGACTTGGACAGCGGCGCCGTGACTGCAAGCCACGTGACCAGCAGTCCGACGAGAATGAGCAGGATGATGCCGGGTCG
>JALYGI010000469.1 GCA_030777185.1 Pseudomonadota bacterium | reverse complement strand
GCGCCCCCGGCAATCGTCTCATAATATTGATAGCGCTCGTTGCCGAACGTGAAATTGTTCATCGTTCCCTGGCTGGGCGCGAGCGCCTTGCAGGCGGCGAACAGGGCGTCGGTGATCACCTGGCTCGTCTCGACATTGCCGGCGACCACAGCGGCCGGATAGCGTGGCCGAAGCATCGAACCTTCCGGCACCACCAGCTCGATCGGTCTCAGGCACCCGTCGTTCATCGGAATCGCGTCGTCGACCAACGTCCGGAAGACGTAAAGCGTCGCGGCGCGGCAGATCGAGTAAGGCGCGTTGAAATTGTTCGGCTGCTGCTCGCTCGTGCCGGTGAAGTCCACCGTAGCGGAGCGCCCGTCCCGGTCGGCCTTCACCGCGACGGAGACATGCGCCCCATTGTCCATCCTGTAGCTGAACTGGCCGTCCGACAGCGTGCCGATCAGCCGCCGCACCGCTTCTTCGGCATTGGCCATGACGTGGCCCATATAGGCGTCGACCACCTCGGGCCCATATTCGGCCGCGATCCGCCGGAGCTCGTTGGCGCCGCGGGTGCAGGCCGCGACCTGCGCCTTCAAATCGGCGATGTTGCGGTCCGGATCGCGCGCCGGCCAGCGGCCGGAGGCCAGCAGAGCGCGCATCTCCGCCTCGCAAAAGGTGCCGGCATCGACGAGCAGCTCATTGTCGATCAATATGCCTTCCTCGTCCACGGTGACGCTGCCCGGCGGCATCGATCCAGGAGCGATCCCGCCGATATCGGCATGGTGCCCGCGCGCGGCGACATACCAGGCGGGCAGGGCGCTCTCGTCCACGAAGACGGGCACGATCACGGTGATATCGGGCAGGTGCGTGCCGCCATTATAGGGTGCGTTCAGTACGTAAGCGTCGCCCGGCTTCATGCCGCGTCCGTCCCGCACGTCGGCTCTCGCCGCGATGATCGTGCGGATGCTGTCGCCCATCGATCCGAGATGAACGGGAATGTGAGGAGCGTTGGCGATCAGCGCACCTTCCCGATCGAAGATCGCGCAGGAGAAATCGAGCCGCTCCTTGATGTTGACGGACGAAGCGGTGTTCTGGAGCGCGACGCCCATCTCCTCGGCGATCGCCATGAAGAGGTTGTTGAAGATTTCGAGCATCACGGGGTCGGCCGCGGTGCCGATCGCATGCGCAGCACTGCGCGTTTCCGTGCGGGTGAGGATCAGGTTATTGAGCCCATCCACCTCCGCCTGCCAGCCCGGCTCCACTGCCGTCGTGGCGGACGGATCTATGATGAGGGCAGGACCCGGAACTCGATCGCCGGATCGCAGCGTCCCCCGATCTAACACCTCGTTGGTTCTTAAAGTGCTTTCAGAAACACCGCTCCGGCCCGATCCGGCTTCCGCCGCCACGAACGTATTGCTCGGCCGCGAAGAGGATCTGCCGATCGCTTCGACGATCGCGGTTTCGATAATCACCGGCGTTTCGGGGGAGGAGAATCCGAAACGGCTGCGGTGGAGCGCTTCGAATTCCTCGCCCATCCTGTCCGGGGAGCTCAGCGGCACTTCGAGCGCGGTGTCGCTGCCGTCGTAGCGCAGGGCGGCGCGGCGGACGGTCTCGATCGCTTCTGCATCCACTCCCTGGGCGTGCAGCGATGCTTCCGCTTCCCGGCCAAGCGCCTCGAGCAGCTCGCCGAGCTGCGGCATGGCTTCGGCTCCGAGCCGCTGGCCGAAGGTTCGCTGCCGGAGCTCGATCGTGTCTGCCAGACCCATTCCATAGGCCGAGAGCACGCCGGCAAGCGGGTGGATCATCACCCTTTCCATGCCGAGCGCGTCCGCGACCCGGCAGGCATGCTGCCCGCCAGCGCCGCCGAAGCATTGAAGGGTGTATCGCGTCACATCGTGCCCGCGCGCGATCGAGATCTGCTTGATCGCATTGGCCATATTGTCGACGGCGATGCGGACGAAGCCCTCGGCAATCTCCACGGGTGAGAGCTGCCGCCCGGTCGCAATTCCGATCTCGCGTGAGAGCGCCTCGAATTTCACCCGGACGATATCTGGATCGATCGGCTGATTTCCACCCGGGCCAAATACATGGGGAAAATGGTCTGCCCTGATCTTGCCGAGCATCACGTTGCAGTCGGTGATGGTAAGCGGGCCGCCCCTTCGATAGCAAGCGGGGCCCGGCACGGCTCCGGCGGAATCGGGCCCGACGCGGAAGCGGCTGCCGTCGAACTGGCAGATCGAGCCGCCGCCGGCCGCGACGGTGTGGATTTCCAGCATCGGCGCTCGAACGCGCACACCGGCGACCAGCTTCTCCGTTGAGCGCTCGTAACTGCCGGCGAAGTGCGACACGTCGGTCGAGGTCCCGCCCATGTCGAAGCCGATCACCCGTTCGAAGCCGGCTTCCCCGGCGGTCCGCGCCATGCCGACGATGCCGCCGGCCGGCCCGGACAGGATCGCATCCTTGCCCTGGAAGGCGCCGGCGTCGGTGAGGCCGCCGTTCGACTGCATGAAGAAGAGGCGGGTCGATGCTCCCAGCGCTGCGACGACCCGGTCGACATAGCGGCGCAGGACCGGCGAGAGATAGGCATCGACCACGCTCGTATC
>JALYGI010000468.1 GCA_030777185.1 Pseudomonadota bacterium | reverse complement strand
GGTCCCCGACATCGAGGTGGTGGGAGAGGCGAGCGACGGCGAGGAGGCGCTGGAGAATGTTCCGGAGCTGAAGCCCGACGTCCTCCTCCTCGACGTCCGCATGCCGAGGCTGAGCGGCATCGCCGTTCTGGAGGCTCTGCGCCAAGCGAATGCGCTGCCGACCACATTCGTTCTGACAACCTTCGATGACGGCGACCCCGCGATCGCGGCGAACAAGGCAGGCGCTAAAGGGTTGATGCTCAAGGATGTCTCGCTCGAAGACTTGGCCGAGGCCATTCGGGCGCTTGCCGACAACAGAACGGCTTTTCAGCCTGCCATGACCGAAAGCCTGATGGCGGCGATCCGCCGCAGCCCTTCACCTTCATCCGACAATCACGTTGCCGAGGCGCTCACCGTTCGAGAACGGGAGGTGCTGCATCTGATCTGCGCCGGCTACAGCAACAAGGAGATCGCCGATTTGCTGGCGCTGGCGGAGGGGACCGTGAAGAACCACGTGTCCAACCTCCTGCTGAAGCTCGATGCCCGCGACAGAACTCGGGCAGCGCTCAAGGCCTTACAGCAGGGGCACTTGGGCTAGGCTTTGGAATGAGTTGGACTGCTTGACGGCCAATCGGCGGAGTGCGCCGCCACGCCCCGGAATGACCCTACTTGCCCGCCGCGGCGCGGCTTTGCCGGTGAAGCTGCAACACCCGATCGACCGGCAGCGCCTCGATGCGGCGCTGATGCCCCTCCACGGCCTCGGCCTTGAACATCGAATTGAGGACGGCCTCTTCCGTTGCCTCGACCACGGCCTGGAAAAGCGGCGTGAGGAGATCGTTTGGGAGCTCCTCCACCGCACTCGCTCCGCCGCGGCGCGCGGGCGTCCGCCGCACCTTTTCGCCGGTCGAAAAGGCCACCGCATAATCGCCGGACCCGTTCGTGATCGGCGATCCCGTCCGGCCGATGGCGAGAAAGGCGCGGCGGGCGAGCCGCTTGAGATTGCGATCCGAAAGCGGCGCGTCGGTCGCGATGACGATGATCACTGAGCCATCGCCACTCGAATTCCCAAGCTCGTCCTTCAGCATATATTGCCCGAGCGCTTCCCCGATGCGCACTCCGTCGACGCTGAGGACGCCGCCATAATTGGTCTGCACGAGCACGCCGACATTGTAGCCGCCGAGCTTCGGCGGAAGCCGCCTGGAGCTCGTTCCGATGCCGCCCTTCCAGCCGAAGGCGATGGTTCCGGTTCCGGCGCCGACCGCCCCCTCCTCCACCGGCCCCTCCTTTGCCGCAGCGATGGCGGCGAGCGCATGCTCCTTCGTCACGACCCTTGCGCGGATGTCGTTGAGCGTGCCGTCATTGGTCTCGCCCACGACCGCGTTGACTGATCGCACCTGCTCGTTGCCGGCCTGGCGAAGGGTCCATTCTATCGCAGCGGCGGCCGCCTCCGGGACAGACAGGGTGTTGGTAAGGAGGATCGGCGACTCGATCTCGCCAAGCTCGTCGATCTGGGTCGATCCCATGAACTTGCCGTAACCGTTCGCCACCGCGAAGCCCGCCGGCACCTTCTCCTGATAAAGGTTGCCGCGGTGGGGCAGCACGGCAGTGACCCCGGTGCGGATCGATTTCCCCTCGATCAAGGTCGTGTGGCCCACCGCCACCCCGGGCACGTCGGTGATCGCGTTCAACGGTCCCGGCGGCAGGATGCCGATCCTGATACCGGCCTCCCGCGCGCGGGGGCGGGCGGCGCCGGCCTCGAAAGGGGCGCTCATGAGCAGAACGGCCGCGAGGCCGGCACAGAAAAGCCGCGACGCCACAATCTCAAATCCTCCAGCTGTGATCACCCGCATCACCATAGCTCCGCAACTGGCGGCTTGCCCATCCAGCCGATAGAGTGGCGGTCGAGTCAGCCTTTCTTTGCCAAGGACAAATTTTGAGCAGCACAGCCCCGCTCCCGATCCGCGCGCCCGATCCGCATCCCGAGCAGCAATATCTGGACCTTATCCGCGACGTCTGGTCGCGCGGCTCCGAACGGCGGGACCGGACCGGCGTCGGCACGCGCGCCTTGTTCGGCGCCACCATGCGCTTCGACCTTTCCGGCGGCACGGTGCCGCTGCTCACCACGAAGCGGGTCTTCTGGAAGTCCGCCGTCAAGGAGCTGCTCTGGTTTCTGTCGGGCAACACCAACATCCGCCCGCTGGTCGCTCAGGGCGTCCACATCTGGACCGACTGGCCGCTCGACCGCTACGCCCGCGAAACCGGCGAGCGGCTGACCCGGGACGCATTCGAGGCCCGCATCCTCGCCGACGAGGCGTTCGCCTCCGAGTGGGGCGATCTCGGCCGAGTCTATGGTGCGCAATGGGTCGACTGGCGCAGCTACGAACCTGCCGGCGAAGAGGGCCTTTATCGTCGCGGCGCCTCGATCAACCAGATCGAGGCTTTGGTCCGCAGCCTCAAGGAAAACCCCGCCTCGCGCCGGCACATCTTCACCGGCTGGAACGTTGCGGAGCTCGGCACGATGGCGCTGCCGCCCTGCCACATGACCTATCAATATTTTGTCGAGCCGGGCGCGGGCGGCGAGCCGCCGCGCCTTTCCGGCACGCTGTTCCAACGCAGCTGCGATCTCGGTCTCGGCTTCGGCTTCAACATTTTCGAACATGCCCTGCTCATCCGCATGCTCGCCGATCAATGCGGCTACCGGCCCGGCGAGGCGATCTGGATGGGGGGCGACGTTCACGTCTACTCAAACCACGAGCATCTCCTGCGCGAGCAGCTCACCCGCGAGCCCCGTCCCCTCCCGAAGCTGGAGATCGCCCGGCGGCGCAACTCGATCTTCGACTATGACCTCTCTGATTTCGAGATCAGCGGCTACGATCCTCATCCGCACATCGCCGCCCCGGTGGCGGTGTGACGGAGATCGTCCTGGTGGTCGCTCGTGCCGACAATGGCGTAATCGGAAAGGATGGCAGGCTTCCCTGGCACATCCCCGCCGACCTCAAGCACTTCAAGGCGGTCACCAGCGGCGCACCCATGATCATGGGCCGCAAGACCTTCGACAGCCTGCCCGGACTGCTGCCTGGCCGACGCCACATCGTCCTCACCCGCGACGCGAGCTGGAAGGCCGAGGGCGCAGAGGTGACGCATTCTCCCGGCGAGGCCCTCGCAGTGGCCGGAGAAGACCGTGCCACCGTGATTGGCGGCGCTGAAATATTCCAGCTCCTCCTGCCTTACGCCACTTCATTCGAGCTAACCGAGGTGCATATCGACGCCGAAGGCGACACGCTGATGCCGCCGCCGAATCCGGCAGCATGGGAAGAAGTCTCCCGCGAGCATCACCCGGCCGAGAACGGCCGCCCTGCCTTCAGCTTCGTCCGTCTGGAGCGGAGACGCGGCTAGACTATCAAAGGGCCTGATTCACGCCTTCGGCGGAAGCGCGAAGCGCGTCCACCTCAACCGATCCGGCCCTAGGCTTACCCCCATGCCTTTCCTATAGAGGCGCCATGGAGCGGCTGGACGGCGGCTCGGCGGTTCCGGAGCGGCTTCGCGGGGGCATCGTCGCGCTCGGCAATTTCGATGGATTTCATCTCGGCCACCAGGCGGTGGTCGGACGGGCCGTCGAGCGGGCCCGCGCAGAGGGGCGCCCGGTGCTGGTCGCCACCTTCGATCCCCACCCGGTCCGCTTCTTCAAGCCCGATGCCGCACCCTTTCGGCTGACGACGTTGTCTCAGCGCGAACGGCTTTTCGCCGCGGCCGGCGCGGACGCAATGATCGTTTTCCGCTTCGATGCCGAGCTTGCCGCCACCGCCGCCGATGTTTTCATCGAGCATCGCCTCAAGCAGCTGATCGGGGCGGCCGGGGTGGTGACCGGCGAGGATTTCACCTTCGGCAAGGGCCGCAGCGGCAATGTCGAGGTGCTGGCGCGGCTCGGCCCTGAGCACGGCCTCTCCGTCGATGCCGTGGCCCCGGTCGCCCAAGACGGAGAAGCCGTCTCGTCGAGCCGCATCCGGGATGCGCTCCGGGACGGCGATTGCGAGACGGCCGCGCGCCTCCTCACCCGCCCCTTCGCCATCGAAGGAGTCGTCGAGCATGGCGACAAGCGCGGCCGCACGATCGGCTATCCGACCGCGAACCTCAGCCTCGGAAATTACATCCGCCCCCGCTTCGGCATCTATGCCGTACGCGGACGGCTGCCCGATGGCCGGCTGGTCGAAGGCGCGGCCAATCTCGGCATCCGCCCCTCCTTCGAGCCGCCCAAGGAGCTGCTCGAACCCTATTTCTTCGACTTTTCCGGCGATCTTTACGGCCAGACGATCGAGGTCGAGCTCGTCTCCTTCCTCCGGCCCGAGGCCAAGTTCGAGGGATTGGATGCGCTCATGCGGCAGATGGACGAGGATTGCGCCGAGGCGCGAAGGAGGCTCGCATAGCCAAGTGGAAGATCGCCGGCATCGTCATCGCGACGATCGCCGTCACGCTCTCGCTGATCAACGCCTCCTGGCTCGCGCCCGCCCCAGGTGGGCGGCTGCTGCTCGTGGCGCATCGCGGCGTCGCGCAACAATTCTCTCGGGAGGGTCTCGGGCGCCAGGATTGCACCGCGACGCGAATTCGGAAGCCGGAGCATGTTTATATCGAGAACACCCTCCCCTCGATCCAACGCGCTTACTTCCTGGGTGCCGACGCGGTGGAGGTCGACGTCCAACAAACCCGCGACGGGCAGATGGTCGCCTTCCACGATGCCACGCTCGAATGCCGCACCGACGGTCGGGGGCGCGTCCGCGACCACCACCTCGCGGATCTCAAGAAGCTCGACATCGGCTACGGCTATACCGCCGATGGCGGCAAGACCTTCCCCCTCCGCGGCCGGATCGGCGCTATGCCGACGGTGGAGGAAGTGCTTCGCACCGCGCCGAGCCAAGGGCTCATCTTCCATTTCAAAACGCGCGACCCTGCCGACGCCGACGCCCTCGTCGCCGCCTTCGGGCGCGCCGGCGTGCCGATCCACGACAAGATCGCTTTCTACGGCCCCCGGCCGGTGCTCGATCGAATGCGGCGGTATGCACCCAAGGCCTGGATGTTCGATCCCGCGGGAGTGAAGGCTTGCTCGATCGACTATCTGAAATGGGGCTGGACCGGCTTCACGCCCGAAAGCTGCCGCGGTGCCACCTTGATGGTCCCGCTCAACTATCAATGGGCGATCTGGGGCTGGCCGAACCGCTTCCTCGCCCGGATGGCGGATATGGGGGCGACCACGATCGTGATGGGCGACATCGAGAACAAGGACGCACCGGTCGGCATCGAGCGGCCGGAGCAATTGAACGAGGTTCCCCGCAGCTTCCGCGGCTATCTCTGGGTCGAGGACATCTACAATGTCGGCCCGGCGCTGGGGCGATGATCCTATGAAGAGGGGCCTGATTCACGCCTTCGGCAGAAGCGCGTAGCGCTTCCACCTCAACCGACCAGGCCCTAGCTAATCCTTGCCATCCCCGCTAATCGCGCCGCAATGTCCGATAGACCCGACACCCCCACCCCGGATTGGCGCGACACGGTCTTCCTGCCGAAGACCGATTTCCCGATGAAAGCCGGCCTCGCTCAAAAGGAGCCGGCCATCCTCGCGCGCTGGGCCGAGACGGGGCTTTATCGACAGCTTCGCGAGGCCCGCAAAGGCGCCGAACGCTTCATCCTCCACGACGGCCCGCCTTACGCCAATGGCGACATTCATATGGGCCATGCGATGAACAAGATCCTCAAGGACATCATCGTCCGCTCGGCAAGCCTTCAGGGCAAGGACGCGCCCTATGTGCCCGGCTGGGATTGCCACGGCCTGCCGATCGAATGGAAGATCGAGGAAGCCTATCGCAAGAAGAAGATGGACAAGGACGAGGTCCCCAAGGACCAGTTCCGCGCCGAATGCCGCGCTTATGCCGAGCAATGGGTGGCGGTCCAGGCCGAGCAGTTCCAGCGCCTCGGCGTGATGGGCGAGTGGGACGATCCCTATCTCACCATGAAGTTCGAGGCCGAGGCCAAGATCGTCGAGGAGCTGCTGAAATTCGCCGAAAGCGGCCAGCTCTATCGCGGCGCCAAGCCGGTCATGTGGTCGCCGGTCGAGAAGACTGCCTTGGCCGAGGCCGAGGTCGAATATGAGGAGATCA
>JALYGI010000467.1 GCA_030777185.1 Pseudomonadota bacterium | reverse complement strand
GCCATTCACGAAGGCGGTCTCGCGCTTGTCGTAAAAGGCTTTGGCGACCTCGACATATTCCGAGATGACGCTGCCGGTGGGGACATCGATCCGGGCGACGAGCTCGTATGATCCGGCGCGCAGGATCTGGCGCATCGGCTTGTCCAGCCGCGCCAGCGACCAATCCTTGGCAAGCTTGCCGGCGATCAGCGCGTCGAGCTCGGCCGAACGGGCATGAACGCCCCGGACGACGTCGTCGAAAAAATCCACTTCCGCATCCTCATATTCCACCCCCTCGATGGTGGCGCCGAGCCGATGGTGGTGGAATTCGTGGAGCAGGGCCGGGATCGGGGTCTGCTCCATCTCCTGCTGGTACAGCGCCTGCACCGCGGCAAGGCGCGCGGCGGAGCGGGAGCGGGAGCGGTCACGAGTCTGCGGCATGGGAGGCGGGCCATAGCGGGGCCGGGCGGTGAGCCCAAGCTTTAATCCAGCGGTGTCTCCGCAATGAAGTCCCGAATGGCGGAAGTGACCACTTCGGGCTTTTCCCAGGGGATGAAATGGCCGGCGTCTTGCTCCAGCGTCCAACGGAGATCTGGAACGTGGTTCTGAAGCCCGTCGAGCTGGATCGGGAGCAGCGCCTTGTCCTTCATGCCCCAGATCACCAGCACCGGCATCTTCGGCTCGGGGAAGAAGGGGTTTTGCGCCCAGAGCGGCTTGTGTGCCTTCTCGCCCACCTCCGGCACCTCGATCTTCGCGGCGCGATACCAGTTCAGCATCGCTCGCATCGCACCGGGCTGAGACCAATCGTGGATATAGGCCTTGCGCTCAGCCTCGGAGATGAGACGCAGGTCGACATGCGGCTTTAGGCTCTTTTCGAGAAAGGTCTCGTAGCCCATGGCCTCTATTGCCTTCTCGAACCCCGGCGTGCGGAAGGCGCGGATATATTGAGAGGCGGCGCGCTGCGCCTCGTCGTCGATCACGGTGCGCTGGAAAATGTAAGGGTGGGGCGCGTTGACGATGACGAGCCGTTTGATCCGGCTGCCGTCCTTGAGCGCTGCGCCCCACGCTGCGGCGCCGCCCCAATCGTGCCCAACAAGGGTGAAGCGGCGGATGCCGAGAGCGTCGGCAAGCGCGAACACGTCCTCGACGATCGTCCCGGTCTCATATTGCTCGATCTCCCCCGGCTTGTCCGACCCGCCGAAGCCCCGCTGGTCGGGGGCGATCACGCGAAAGTCACGGACCATGTTCGTCAGCTGGTGCCGCCATGTGCGGTGCGATTCCGGAAAACCGTGGAGGAAGATGATGGGCTCGGCATCTTGCCGTCCGCCGAACGCCACCTTCAGCGTCACTCCGGTGCGGAGGCTGATGCGGGTGGTCTGTATTTCACTCATGGGTAACTGACCGTCTTCGGTGCCACGGCTGGGAGCGGGATACGCTCGGCCGCGTCGCCCGGCACGACCGGAAAGCGCTCGCTCAGCCAGTCCTCCTTGGCTTGGTTGATTCGATCCCGGCGCGACGACACGAAATTCCACCAGACATGGCGGGGGCCGTCCAGCGGCGCCCCGCCGCACAGCATCACGTGAGCCCCCCGTTCGGAGCGCAATGTCGCGCTGGCGCCCGGCCGAAGCACGTAGAGCAGCTGGGGCTCCAGATTTTGCCCGTCGAGGCTCGCACCGCCCTCCGCCACGTAGACGGCCCGCTCGTCCGCCGCCGGTTCCACCGGAATGCTGCCGCCCGCCTCAAGCGCGACGCTCGCATAGATGGTCTCGCTGTGACAGGTGACGGGGGAGGTTGCCCCCCATATCGTGCCCATCACCACGCGCGCCTCGGCGCCGCCGCCTTGAAGGGTCGGAAGTTGGTCCCTCGGCACATGCTCGAAGGCCGGATCCATCTCCTCCTTTGCCTGGGGCAGCGCCAGCCACGTTTGAATTCCTGACAGTTCGGGGCCCGCCGGCCGGAGATCAGCCGGGGAGCGCTCCGAATGAACGATGCCCCGTCCCGCGGTCATCAGGTTCACGGCGCCGGGTTCGATGGTGCGGAAGGTGCCTAGCGAATCGCGGTGATCGATCGCGCCGGCGAACAGGTAGGTGACGGTCGCAAGGTTGATGTGCGGGTGGGGGCGAACGTCGAGGCCCTGGTTCGGCGGCAGATGCGCCGGGCCCATCTGATCGAAGAAGATGAAGGGCCCGATTGTGGTGCGCTCCTTGTGCGGAAGCGTTCGGTGGACCTTGAACCCGCCGAGATCGTGCGTCACTGGGCGCAGCGCCTGGATGAAGGTGTCGTCGCTCATTCCCCCGGCGCCCTCGCCTTGATCACGAGCGCGTGCACCCGATCCTCCAGAAGATCCGCCAGCGCCTGGTTGACCGCGCGCTGCCGGGCGAGGCGGTTCATTCCCGCAAAGGCGGGCGATTCGATCTCAACCGTGAAATGGCTTTCACCTTCGTGGGGATTGTAGCCGCCGTGACCACGATGTTTATCGCTGTCGTCAATGACTTGGAGGTGCGTTGGGCCGAGTGCGTTGGTGAGACGTCTCGTGATTTCGGCGGCGATCGGGCCGGTTAAATGCGCGCTCATCCGGCCTATATAGCGGGTTTGGACGGGAAGGGAGCAAGTGGCGAGTTCGGGCAAGAGGCAAAGCCGGTTCCACGGCCGGGGGGAGGCGCAAGGCCATTGCGCGCGCACCGGCTGCAAGGAGCCGGGCGAGTTCCGCGCGCCCTCGGGGCGTCGCGCCAGCTTTGACGGCCCGGGCGAGTGGCAGTGGCTGTGCCTGGATCATGTTCGCGAATTCAACACCGGCTACAACTATTTCAACGGCATGAGCAGCGAGGAAATCGAGGCGGCCCAGACACCCTATGGTGGCTGGGACCGGGAAACGCGCGCGTTCGCCCATGTCGGATCGCAGCCGCCGAAATGGGCGGATTTCACCGATCCGCTGGACGCGATCGGCGCCCGCTTCCGCCGGGCCGAATCCCAGCAGCAACGCAAGGACGGGCGCGAGCTCAGCGAGACCGACAGGAGATCGCTTCGGATCCTCGGCCTTGGAACCGATACCGACCGGCGCGCGCTGAGGCAGCGCTATGCCGATCTCGTACGCCGCTACCACCCCGACCGAAACGGGGGCGACCGCAGCCACGAGAAGGCTTTGCAAGCCGTGATCGAGGCCTATACGCAGTTGAAGTCCCGCCCCGCCTTCGCGTGAATGCCTGAGAGTTTGAGAAGATGGCCGATCTCGCCAATGTGAAACCCGACAGCCGCGCCACCACCCTGATGGCAGCGCCCGACAAGATCGTGAAGGTGCG
>JALYGI010000466.1 GCA_030777185.1 Pseudomonadota bacterium | reverse complement strand
CGGCCGGCCGATCGCCGATCAGCTTGGGCTCGACGGTGATCCGCCCCGGAGCAGTCGAGCGGGCTTCATTCTCCTTTTCCGCCGCCGCGGCCATGGTCGCGAGGAAGCTTTTCTCGAGCTTGGCAAGCTCTTCGGCGCTTACAGAGCGCATGTCGAACTCCATCCAGACCTCGTTCGGGATCGAGTTCACCGACGTCCCTCCGCCGGTGACGCTGGCGCTGTAGGTGGTCTTGATGTCGGCCGGCACGGGCGTCTTGTAGAAGTCGACCACCGCCTGCGACATGGCCGTCATCGGATTGACGATGCCGAAGGCTCCGTAGCTGTGGCCGCCGGGGCCCTTGAAGGTGACGCGGTACCGCTTCGAGCCGGCGCCGCCGGTGGTGATCGCATCAAGGCCGCTTCCGTCGATCGAGAAAAAGGCTTTTGCCCGGCCCTTATACTTGCCCTTGGTGAAGAGGTGCCGGACGCCGCGAAGATCGCCCAGCCCCTCTTCCCCCACGGTTCCGACGAACAGGATGGTATCGCGCGTGCGGATGCCGGCCGCTTTCATCGCATCGATGAAGGCGAGCTGGGTGGCAAGCCCGGCACTGTCGTCGCCGACGCCGGGGGCATGGAGCGTATCGCCCTCACGCCGGACTTTGACGTTCGTGCCTTCCGGGAACACGGTGTCGAGATGGGCGGAAACGATGACCAGCTTGCCGCCCGCGGGGCCGGTGCCGCGCCATAGGCCGAGGACGTTCCCCTCCTCGTCGATTTCGACGTCGGCGAGGCCGCGTGCCTTGAACATGTCGGCATAAGCGCGGGCCCGCGCCGCTTCCTTGAACGGGGGCGCCGGAATTTCGGTCAGAGTGATGGTGTCGTTCACCCACTGGTCGTGTCCGGCGCCAAGCGCCGCGACCGCTTTCTTGAACGAGGCACTTGTCGTGACGCGCTTCACGGCGGCATCGGCCTGTGCGGCGGACATCTGGGCGTGAGCCGGCCCGGATATAGCGATCGCCGTCAGCGTGGCTCCGAGCAGGAAGTGGATTGGCCGCATTTCGTCTCCAAGCGGTTTGAGCGAGCCCGGCGAGCATGCCGGCCTGCAACTTCAACGGTCTATGCAACGCCGCGCGCGCCGGGCAAAGTCCTTCGCATGACCAGCATCACTCTTTTCGGCGCAAGCGGGCGCATGGGCAAGGCGATCGCGGAGGCCGCCGCGCTCCGCGGGGACGTGGCGATCGCGCCCAAGGGCGGCGACGTCGCCAATGTCGGCGACGTCTTCATCGATTTCTCCGCGCCGGACGGGCTGGAAGACCATCTACAAACCGCGCTCGCGGCCGAGCGCCCGATCGTGATCGGCACCACCGGCCTCACGCCCGATCATCACCGCATGATCGACGATGTCGCTCGGGTCATTCCAGTGCTGCAGGCGGCGAACATGTCGCTCGGCGTCAACCTCCTCGCCCATCTCGTGCGCGAAGCGGCGGCGCGGCTGGGGGACGAGTGGGACATCGAGATTGTGGAGATGCACCACCGCCACAAGGTGGACGCCCCCTCCGGAACCGCGCTCCTTCTCGGCCAGGCGGCGGCGGAAGCCCGCGGCGTCTCGCTTAAAGAGGTGAGCGAGCGCGGCCGTGACGGGATCACCGGGCCGCGTACACCCGGCCATATCGGCTTCGCTTCACTGCGCGGCGGATCGGTCGCCGGCGACCATCAAGTGATCCTGGCTGCCGAAGGCGAGCGGATCGAGCTCGGCCACCGGGCCGAAAGCCGCGCCGTCTTCGCGCGCGGCGCGATCGAGGCGGCGCTGTGGCTGACGGGCAAGCCCGCCGGCCGCTACGGCATGACAGACGTGCTCGGGCTGAAATGAAGAACCTCGACGGCTCCGCGCCCGGCCCCCACGGCCTGGTCCGCCGCCTCGGCCTTTTCGACGCCACCATGCTCGTCATGGGCGGCATCATCGGAGCCGGCATCTTCATCAACCCCGCGGAAGTCGCGCGCCACGTCCAGACTCCCTTCCTGATCATCGGCGCCTGGGTAATTGGGGGCGTCGTCGCCCTGGCGGGGGCGCTGGTCTATGCCGAGCTCGCCGCCCGAAGGCCGGAGGTGGGCGGCCAATATGCCTATCTCCGCGACGCCTACGGCCCCACAATCGCCTTCCTCTACGGCTGGTCCCTACTGCTCGTGATCCAGTCTGGGGGGATGGCCGCCGTCGCCATCACCTTCGCGCGCTATTTCGTCGAGCTGACCCATGCGGCCGTGCCTGAAGCGGCCATTGCGGCGCTGGCTCTCGCCCTCCTGACGGCGATCAACTGCCTCGGCGTGCGGGCGGGAAGCAACGTCCAGAGCACTTTGATGGTCTTGAAGATCGCCGCGATCGCCGCGCTGGTCCTGTGCGGCTGGTGGTTCACGGCCGCGCCAACGGAACCTGTCGAGCAGCCGCCACCCGCCGGCATCGGCGCGATCGGCGCGGCCCTCATCCCGGTCATGTTCGCCTATGGCGGCTGGCAGACGAGCAGCTTCATCGCCGGCGAGATGCGCAACCCGCGGCGAGACCTGGCGCGGGGGCTGCTGCTCGGGGTGATCGGCGTCGTCCTCCTCTACACGGCGGTCAGCTTCGTCTGCCTCCATGCACTGGGGCCGCAGGGGCTGGCGGAGACGCGAACGCCGGCGACCGCCGTGATGCGCCTGGCCCTCGGCGAGGCGGGCGCCGATTTCATCGCGCTCGGCATCGCGATCTCGGCCCTAGGCTTCCTGAGCCAGGGCATGCTGACGACGCCGCGCGTCTATTTTGCGATGGCCGAGGACAAGCTGTTCTTCCGCCGAGTGGCCGAGGTCCATCCGAAGACGCATGCACCAGTCGTCGCCATCCTGCTCCAGGGCGCCGCCGCGATCGTGATCGCCGTGTGGGGCAGCTACGGTCAGATCCTCAACTATGTCGTTTCGGTGGACTTCATCTGGTTCGGCCTCACTGGCCTGTCGCTCTTCATCTTCCGGCGCCGTTCCGCCAGCGCAGAGCCCGGCTTCAGGGTTCCGGGCCACCCCTTCACCACCGGCTTGTTCGTCGCCGCCTGCTGGATCGTGGTCGCGAGCACGGTCTTCAACTATCCCGCGAACAGCGCCGTCGGCTTCCTGATCGTCCTCGCCGGCATCCCGGCCTGCCGATACTGGCAGCGAAGCGCGCACCGATGAGCTCCGGCCGGCGCGTCATGCAATCGGAATATCTGCACTGGGCCAAGAACCAGCGCCGGGTCCGCTATCCTCTAGGCTCGAGCGAAGTGCAGCATTTCGCGCTCGATCAGCTGCCCATCTCGATCTCCGATCTCGAGCTCGATGGGGCAAGCTATTACCGTTATCCGCCGCTCCGGGAGGCGATCGCCGCCAAGGAGGGCGTCGCCAGCGAATGCGTCGTGATGGCGGACGGCACCTCGATGGCGAACTTCCTCGCCATGGCCGCACTGATCGCACCGGGCGACGAGGTTCTGATCGAACATCCGGTCTACGAGCCCATGCTCGCCACCGCGGTCTTCTGCGGAGCCGAAGTGAAAAGGTTCCGCCGCCCGGCCGAAGAGGGATTCCGGCTCGACCCCGAAGCGGTGGAGCGGGCGCTGACTCCACGCACCCGGCTGATCGTCGTCACCAACCTCCACAATCCCTCCGGTGCCTATGCGGACGAGGCGACGCTGCGACAGGTCGGCGAGTTTGCGGCGCGCGTCGGTGCACGGGTGCTGGTGGACGAGGTCTATCGGGACGCCGCTTTCGATCGCGCGCCGCCTCCCGCCCTGAAGCTCGGCGGCAGCTTCATCTGCACGAACAGCCTCACCAAGCTATACGGCCTCAGCGGACTGCGCTGCGGCTGGATCCTGGCGGAGCCCGCCCTTGCTGAGAAGATGTGGCGCCTCAACGAACTGTTCGGCGTGGCGCAGGCGCACCCAGCGGAGCGGCTGAGCTGCATCGCGCTGGCGCATCTGGCGGAGATATCGGCGGCGACACCGGCGCTCCTGGAGCGGAACCGGGCGCTAGCCAATCGCTTCTTCGCCGGCCGCGACGATCTCGAAAGCCCCGCGATAACGCATGGAATCACCGCCTTCCCGAGGCTCGGCCGCGGCGACGTCGACAGGCTGCACGCCCTGCTCCGCGACAGATATGACACCTCCATAGTTCCGGGCCGCTTCTTCGAGATGCCCGATCGCTTCCGGATCGGGGTCGGGGGCGCGACGCAGACGCTGGAAGCGGGATTGTCGCGGCTGGCCGCCGCGCTGGACGAACTGACGTGAAGAAAGAGGATGTCACCGAGCTCTACCGCCGCCTGGCGGATCGGATCCCCAATCCGGAAACCGAGCTCGACTATGTGAACGAATATACCTTGCTCGTGGCGGTGGTGCTTTCCGCGCAGGCGACGGATGCGAGCGTCAACATCGCCACCCGCGAGCTGTTCAAGACCGTGAACACGCCCCAGGCGATGCTGGAGCTGGGCGAGGAGCGCCTCAAGGATACGATCAAGACGATCGGCCTGTTCAACACCAAGGCAAGGAACGTCATCCTCCTCAGCCAAGTGCTGGTCGAGCAGTTTGACGGCCAGGTGCCAGCCGACCGGGACCTGCTGATGGCGCTGCCGGGCGTCGGGCGGAAGACCGCCAACGTGGTGATGAACACCGCGTTCGGCGCGGAGACCTTCGCCGTCGACACCCACATCTTTCGCGTGTGCAATCGCACCGGCCTTGCGCCGGGCAAGAACCCGCTGGAGGTGGAGCTGGGGCTCGAGAAGGTGACGCCGCCGCCTTATCGCCGGGACGCGCACCATCTGCTCATCCTTCACGGCCGTTATGTCTGCAAGGCGCGCACGCCCGAATGCTGGCGCTGCGTCATCGCCGACCATTGCCGCTTCAACCCGAAGACGCCGGCGCCGGGCAGCGAGGAAGCGGCCGCCGCCGCGGCGAAAAGGAAGAAGAAAATGGCTTGAGCGGGCGGGCGAGCGGAAGCCGCGACATTTTCGGCGTCCGCAAGCGAAC
>JALYGI010000465.1 GCA_030777185.1 Pseudomonadota bacterium | reverse complement strand
GGCAGGTGTCGATCCCCGAGGTCAGCGGAGCCGCATATGCAGTGCTCACCGGGATCCGGCGATTGCGCGCCTGGATGAAGGTGTCGCCCTGCACCGAGACGCTCGAGGACAGGTTCGACGAGTTGTTGGCGTTGTTCACGTTCTCGTTCGACGCTGTTGCCGTAGACGGCCCCGTGGAGACGTTGCCGATGGAGGCGGTGCCGCCAGTGGCCGATGCACCAGCCGTCGCTCCAGCAAGGGCCGCAGCACCAGCACGAGCACCTGCCCGTGCGCTGTTCCGGTTTCTGTTCGCATTCTGGTTGCTGTTCGTGTTGGTATTGCGATTGCTGTTCGCGTTGGCGTTCCAGTTGCTGTTCGTGTTGGTATTCTGGCCGAAGTTGACGTTCGGCAAGTGACCAACAGGTGTTCCCTTCGGCGGTGCTTCCCAAGTTGGCGGCACGGGCTGATAGACGAGCTTCGGCGGCTTTGCCGGGTGCGCCGGCTTGGCGCCATAGTTGATGTGCGGCAGCTTCGAGACCGGAATGCCGTGCGGCTTCCCGTATCGAGGATGCGGATATCCCGACCCGGACGCGAGCGCTGGCGTTGCCAGCGCCACGCTGGCGAGAAGGATTGTGAGACGCATTATGCTCTCCCTGTTCAAACTTAGTGTCTCCCGCCCCATCGATTAATGGTATGCGCCTCATCAACCATGAGTCAACGAGCCGTCAGAGAGCGGGATGTCCCGTAATGGAACAGGGTCGGACTTGACGTAATTCACTGCAAAATAGCTGGTGAACCCCCGGCCCTCTCTGGCTGTCTTGGGCCGTCAGCCGATACTCGCAGCCACTTCACGGCGAGATCGGTAACCTACGCAGACGCACACTGGCCGCCACTCTCCATGTCTGCTTTGGGTGGAAAGCGGACGTTATCAGGCCACTGTTAGGCGCAGCCGTTCCAGCCCTCGCAGTGTCGCGCCGCCCTTCCAGCGTAGGTGGACCAGGTCGTCCGCGACACGAATTTCCCTGAACCGTGAAACGAACGCTGCGACCGCGACTTGAGCTTCCATACGAGCCAATGCGGATCCCAGGCAAAAGTGGCGTCCGTCGCCGAAGGCAAGGTGGCGGTTGGGGGACCTTGCAACGTTGAAGGTATCAGGGTTCGAAAACGCAGCCGGGTCGCGATTGGCGGCGGCGAGGGAAACGTAGACGAGATCCCCCTTACGAAATGTCGCACCGCCAAACTCGAAATCTTCACGGGCATAACGCTCAGTGGAAATTAAGAGCGGACCTGAATATCGTAGGATTTCCTCCACGGCCGAGGCCGTCAGCCCCGGGTCTTGCCGCAAGCGAGCAAGCTCCTGGGGGTTTTCCAGCAAGGCGAGGATCCCGTTTCCGATCAGGTTCACCGTCGTTTCGTGACCGGCTACGAGCAAGAGGAATGCCATCGCCATTACTTCGTCAGCACTCAGTCGATCGCCCTCGGTCTCTGCGGTCACAAGAAGCGCCGAAAGCACATCGTTGGCGGGACTACGCCGCTTGGAGTCGATCAGACGGCGCAGATAGCGGACGAAGGCAAGGATGCTCGGCAGCGCGCGGATCATTGCCCATTCCGAGGTGTCGGCGATGACGATCCGCTCGGTCCAGACGCGGAAACGACACCGGTCCTCACTTGGTATCCCGAGCAGCTCGGCGATAATCGTTGTCGGGATAGGAGCTGCGTAGTCCGCAATCAGATCGGCCGTTCCTCGATCCGCAATATCATTGAGCAGGCATGCGCTGAGCGTTTGCACACGCTTCCGAAGTTCCTCGACCAATCGAGGGCTAAAGGCCGGCTGCACCAGAGCGCGGAGGCGACGATGATCAGGATCATCCAGGTCCAGCATGTTGCGGCTCAGCGCCTTGGCAAAGTTGGGCATCCACTCCGGGATGGACGGTTTTCCAGATGCCGAGCCCTTGTCTTTGACTAGGGCGGGATGCTTAAGAGCGGCGACTGCATCTCCATAGCGGGTGACCAGCCACGCGCGCCGCCGACCGGCCCGCACCTCCGAGATAGGGCGTTCAGAGCGGAGCCGGTTTAGCGTTGGCCAAGGGTTCGCTTTAAAGGCGGGGTTCGCAATATCGGTCAAACCTTGGCGGCTCATGCCGAAGGGTGTCTCATCTGGGACGAATGTCCGCAATGGGTGTAAAGCAGACAATGGGGGGCGCTGCGGATTTGCCCCCTTCACGTGGGTGCTCCCGCATGTGATCAGGGGGCATGGCTCCGCGTCCCCGCCGAGGTGTATTTCGGCACCCTTTGGTCATCACCTGCGCGGCGTTGAGCCTGCTTCTTTTCGCGCTTGTCGTCCTGCTTGTTAGTCGCGAACCCTCCGTGCCCGC
>JALYGI010000464.1 GCA_030777185.1 Pseudomonadota bacterium | reverse complement strand
ATCGGAAAGCGTGAAGCCGTTGCCGGCGATCCAGTCGCCGTCTCCGACCCGCATCGATCATGGAATGGGCTTTAGAGAGGAGGTGCTTGGCTTCCGCGGCGCCATGCGGATCGCTGGCGCCCTCCGGGTGAAAGCGGGCGCAACGGGATATCGGGACTTTTAGCGGGGGAATGCGGCCGCACCGCCGCGCCCTTCGGCACAAGCAGCCCTGCCTTGCGTTGAGCAGCGGCAAAAGGGGGGAGTGTCGTGTTGAAACAAGGTGGTGCGTGCCGGCCTTTCGTCTCATCTACTTTCGCGCCAGCCGGCTCGATCGCTCCGAGACGATCGAGGCCCCCACTGCGCTCGCTGCGATCGAGGAAGCGGCCAGGCGGCCAAGCCAGGACGTTGTCGAGCTATGGTCCGATGCCGGCAAGCTTGCGACCTTCCGCCCCGCGACCCGTCACGGTCCCGACTGAAGTGTCGAGATTGCCGCAGCTCCGCGTTAATCCCCCGTTTGCCAATTCTGGCGCGAAACTCTTATCACCCTGGCTCCTAGCTGGGGTGCAATGGACACGAATGCGCCGCGACAGGCTCGCAAAGCCAAGCGCGTCGAAGTCTCGATCGCGACGAGCCTGATCCGCAGCGGCGGCCAGGCGTTGGAGGTCGAACTTCGCGATCTTTCCTTTTATGGCTTCAAGGCCCGAGCCGAGCCGGCCTGCTCCCCCGGCGATTATGTGAAGCTGGATCTTCCGCCGTTCGGGCTGGTGCGCGCGCGGATCAGCTGGGTGAAGAACGGATTTTTCGGCGGGTCCTTCGCGACTGCCATGGACGTGCGAAAGTGCCTCGCGGCCGCGTCCTCCGGTGCCAAAGGGGCCGCCCGGCCGCAGGCGTTGATCCTGCGCCAAACTGGCTGATCTTGAGGAGGGGCGGGAGGATCATCCACCCGCCCGCCTCGCTTTCATCACCTGCTCGCCAGCGCCTCTTTGAGGCCCGGCGAATATTCCGCACCGTGCGGCACCTGAGCGGTCGACGCCTTCAGCGTCTCCCCGATCGGCTCGGCCCGCCCGCCGAGGCACTTGGCAAGGAAATTCTCGGCAACCGCGTTGAACGCGATGTTGTTCTGCGGCCGAGCAAAGCCGTGGCCTTCGTCGGGGAAAACCACATAGGTGACGGGGATGCCCTTCGCCTTCATCGCATCCACGATCTGCTCGGATTCGGCGACATTGACGCGCGGATCGTTGGCACCCTGGCCGATCAGCAGCGGCCGCTTGATCTGGTCCGCCTTGTAGAGCGGCGAACGCTCCCTCAGCAGCGCCTGGCCTTCCGGCGTCGTCGGATTGCCCATCCGGGCATACATCTGTGCCTTGCCCGCCTCCCAATAAGGCGGGATGGTCTTCAGCAGCGTGTTGAGGTTCGAGGGTCCGACGATGTCGACGCCGCACGCAAACTTCTCCGGCGTGAAGGTGAGTCCGGCGAGGGTCGCGTAGCCGCCATAGGATCCGCCCATGATCGCGACCTTGTCCGCGGTTGTGATGCCGTTCTTCACCGCCCAGTCGGTGGCGTCGAGGAGGTCGTCGTGCATTTTCGTCCCCCATTGCAGATTGCCTGCGGCGAGGAACTTCTTGCCGAAGCCGGTGGAGGCCCGGAAGTTGGTCGACAGGACGGCGTAGCCGCGATTGGCGAGCCACTGATGCATGCCGTTATAGCCATAGCTGTCCCGTCCCCAGGGACCGCCATGGACCAGCAGAACCATCGGAACCGGCTTGTTCGGGCGGCCGTCGCCGTCCGGGTCCGTACCCGGCGGCAGCGTCAGGTAGGACACCATGGTCAGGCCATCACGGGTTCGGATCTCGAAGGGGGTCATCGCGGCAAGCGTCGCGCCCTCGAGCTCCGGGCGCGTGACATAGAGCTGGGTGAGCGCTTTCGACTTGCGATCGTAAAGATAGGCAGCGGACGGCGCCGTCACCGGATCGACGGACACGATCCATTTGTCGTCGGCGTCGGTCCGTGAGCTGACGTTGATCTCGCCCTTGAGCTTGCTCTTCAGATAATCGAGATCGGCCTTCACCCGATTGTCGAGCGGCATCCACTCGTTCTTGAAGTAATTGACCGCATAGGCCTCCACACGGCCGGTCTGCGGATGCGCCATCGCTCCGCCGATGTCGGCACGTTCATTCTCGGCAAGCACCCGCTTTGCGCCGGTGGCGACATCCTGCGCGATCAAGGCTGCCGTGTCGCGGCCGCGCGAATCGATCCAGTAGAGCGTCTTGCCGTCGGTGGTGAAGCCGGCCGGCCGGGTTGTCTGCGAATCTTCAAACGTGACCTGCTCGAAAGGCTTCGCCTCCACCTGATTGTTGACCACCCGGTAAAAGTCGCTGCCGCCGTCCGGGCGCGGCTTGTTGGCGCCGCGGATCACCAGCTTCCGATCGGCGAGGAAGCCGGCATAGCCGCCCGTGTTGATCAGCACCGGCGTCAGCTTGCCGGTCTTAAGGTCGAGGCTGTGCACGTCATGCCATTTGGGGTCGCGATTGTTGATGCCCACCAGGATGCGGTCCTTCACCTGGTTCGAGATGCCGACGATCTGGACTCGCGTTTTTTCGAAAGGCGTCAGCGAACGCTGCTCGCCGGAACCGACGTCGACGCCGTAGAGCAGGAAATTCTCGTCGCCGCCTTTGTCGTTGATGAACAGGATCTGCCGGCTGTCGGGCGACCAGAAATAGGAGCGGATCGGCCGCTGCCGTTCGTTGGTCAGCGGGCGCGCAGATTTGGGATCGAAGGCGGGCGCGACCCAGACGTTGAGCACGCCGTCGCGCGGCGCGATCCACGACAGCCATTTGCCGTCCGGAGACAGGCGGCCCGCCGTCTTCGTGGGGTTCCCGAAGAACTTCTCCCGCGGGATCAGCGGTGCGTTCGTCTGGGCGCCTGCCGGGATCGAGGTCAGCGGCAATGCCATCAGCGCCGTTGCAAGCAAGAGCTTCTTTCTCATGGTCGTTTCTTCCCTTTCGCGCTCATCCAAGGTGTGGTGGAAAGATAAGACACCGGGTAAATATCGCAAGCGGGAATCGCCCGCGGGCAAGGCCGGTGCAACGAAGTTGCTGCTTTCCATATTGCTGCAGCGCAACAGATGAGAAAATTTCGCTAAGCCGCAGGCACTTCGCGATTCGTTAACCATCCATGCCCGATATCTGTCAGCCGTGAACATGATCGACGACATCCTCATCGCCCGGGTCTTCTCGCCTTTCACCGGCTGGATGCAGCACCGGTTCGGCATCTGCCAGTGGCGCCTTTCCCTGGTCTGCCTGGACGGCAACATCGCTTTCTATCTGGCCGGCGTCGCCTTCACGATCGCGGGCAAGGGAATGGCCGACGGCATTTTCGTCGATCTCTTGGCCGCCTTTGCCTGGCTTGGCGTGATGACGTTCGTGCGGAACGTCGCCTATCGCCAGGCGGGCTCGTCCATGGGCGTCCAGACGGCGCGGCTCGGGGAATGGCTGTTCCGTACAATTCTCACCGGCGCATTGCCGCTCAGCCTGTTTCACGTGACCGGCTTGAGCAGCTTCTGCTTCTCGGTTTCGCTGCTGTTCCTGATCGCCCACCTCTATTTCAAGGCGTCGGACACGCCCCCGCCGCAGCGTGACCGCAAGCTCGCCTACAGCCGCGCCTGACGCTCCCGACTGCTACTGATCCGGTTGGCGGTCCCGTAATGAGACGGACCCGTAACGGAACCGTTGGTCTCGGTTGAGCGTCTTACTGTCGATCCGCAGCCACCTCGGAGCGGAGCACAGTGGGAGTGAAGCATATGGGTCTCATCCTTGCACTTATCATCGGTGGAATCATCGGCTGGCTGGCGAGCATCATCATGCGCACCAACGCTCAGCAGGGGCTCCTCATGAACATCGTGGTCGGCATCGTCGGCTCGCTCATCGGCAGCTTCCTGCTCGGCCGCTTCTTCGGAG
>JALYGI010000463.1 GCA_030777185.1 Pseudomonadota bacterium | reverse complement strand
GCACAAGGATCGATCGGTGTTCGGAGAGACGATCGGCATCTCTCTTCTCTCCCCTTGCCGCTTCCGCTTCAGGCGAAGCCATGGAAAGGGGTGGGAACGTCGCTCGCTGACGGCGGAGCCCCGCTCGGCCTATCTTCTTGCCGGCGCATCCCGCACCGACTGGGAGCACAGCATCCCGGCGGTCGAGGCGCTCAGATACTCGATCACCTTCCGAAACCTAAAGCTAGGAATAGCCGCTCAACTGTAGAAGATGTGGGCGCCGATCTTGCTGACGCGGGTCAAGTTGCGTCTCCAGACCGGCGCGACATAATCGGCATGGTACCAAAGGACATTGGGCGCGACCTGATTGGCCAGGCGTTCGCGGGCGATGCGCGCGATCGCCACTGCCCTGCGCCACGCTTCGGACGAGCGGTCCGCCTCGGGGAATCGGCCGTTTCGGATGAAGGAGAATTGCGCCCGCTGGGTGACCACCGCGCAGATGGTGGTGGGATAGCGGCCGGAGGAAGCACGGTTGATGACCACATCCGCCACCGCAAGCTGGCCCTGGAGCGGCTCGCTGCGCGCTTCGAAATAGACTGCACCGGCGAGGCATTCCTGCTCGGCGTTCGATGTCTGGGCGCTGCCATAGGCACCGACCAGCTCAGCCAGGGCCTGCTCGCCGGGCATCGTCGCGTTCAGTGTCTCGATCATCGTGGAGGCCATGAAGGACGCCGAATGATCGCGGATCTCTGCGTCGGCTTCGGAGGCTGCGGCAGGGGCGGCGGCCGCTTCCTGCACCGTTTCGGCTGGATCGGTCGTCGCCGAAGCGTGGCTGAGATAGTTGATTCCGGGCTGTGCCCCTCCGGGTTCGGCGGCCATCGCCGGAGCGGAGTAGGTGGCGGTAAGCGCCAGCATTGCCGCGGCAATGCCGCTGGCCCGAACGATCAACTTCATTCTCTTCCTGTTCTTGTGCGGTTGGCTGATCGCTCCGGCGCGAGAACCGCACCCGATCGCCCCCCGACTTGCATGCCGCCTCAGCACCCCCGGTGCGTCGCGGCCCCCGCTCTCAAGTCATAAGCTGAGTGTGGGATGACGGATTGGGCGGCCATAGGCAACAGCGGCGCCCCTGAGACGGGATGAGCTGTGTGGCTGGGGCGATACTCTGAGAAAAAATTGGTAAACCTCGGGAACTTTTACCATTTTCCTTAATCGGCTGCGGCGCGGAGCGGCCGAATCGTCAGCCGGCGATCTGCTTCACAAAGGCCGCGGAGACCCAGCCGGACCGGCACGGACCGTCATAATTGCGCTTGGCCGTGACGGGGCGCGACACGCCGCAAGCCGGGGTGAGCGTCCCTGCCTCCTCGTAGACGACACCGAGCCAGCGCTGATCGTGCGAGCGGCTGCAGATGAAGAAGCGGGCGCCTGCCGGGATCGCCCCGGTTTCGGCGGCAACGTCGAACGGCGCCGCGCGGACCTGGATTCGCTCGCCCGCCGCAGGATCGAGGTGCCGCGACGTGCCGGCCGCGTTGCAGGCGTTGAAATTGGCGCCGAGCTCGCCGATCCGGACCGGCACCGTTCCCGGATTGACGGGATCGGGATCCGACCTCTCAGTCTTCAGCTCCTTAGCGAAATGATCATCCTTCACCGCCTCGCCACAACCGGCAAGAGCGAGAAGAGCGATGAAGAGCGCGCGCCGCATGGCGACTATGTGGCGCGGCCCCACCAAAAAATCTATCCCGCCGCCGAGGCGCGGCTGGCGCGCTTGCGCTCGTGCGGATCGAGGTGGCGCTTGCGGATGCGGATCACCTTGGGGGTGACTTCGACCAGCTCGTCATCCTGGATATAGGCGATCGCCTGCTCCAACGTCATGCGGCGCGGCGGCGTGAGGCGGATGCTCTCGTCCTTGGGGCCCGACGCGCGAAAGTTGGTGAGCTGCTTGGACTTCAGGGGATTGACCTCAAGATCCTGCGGCTTGGCATTCTCGCCGATCACCATGCCTTCATAAAGCTTGTCGCCGGGCGAAATGAACAGGACTCCACGCTCCTCAAGCGCGTTGAGGGCATAGGCGACGGCCTCTCCCTGCTCCATCGAGATGAGCACGCCATTCTGGCGGCCGCTGATCGGGCCCTTGTACGGGCCGTACTTCTCGAAGAGGCGATTCATGATGCCCGTCCCGCGCGTATCGGACAGGAACTCGCCGTGATAGCCGATGAGTCCGCGTGATGGCGCGGAGAAGGTCAGCCGCGTCTTGCCGCCGCCGGAGGGCCGCATGTCAGTGAGTTCGCCCTTGCGGATCGCCATCTTCTCGACGACCGTGCCGCTATGCTCGTCGTCAACATCGATGACCACCGTCTCGTAGGGTTCCTCGCGTCCATTCGGGCCGTCCTGGAACAGAACCCGCGGGCGGCTGATCGACAGCTCGAACCCTTCACGGCGCATCGTCTCGATCAGCACGCCGAGCTGGAGCTCGCCGCGCCCTGCCACCTCGAACGCGTCCCGCTCCTGGCTCTCGGTAAGGCGGATCGCGACGTTGGATTCGGCCTCGCGCTCCAGTCGGTCGCGGATGACGCGGCTCTGCACCTTGTCGCCGTCGCGGCCGGCATAGGGGCTGTCGTTGACGGCGAAGCTCATCGCCAGAGTCGGCGGATCGATCGGGCGGGCGTTGAGCGGCTCGCTCACGCTCGGCTCGGCGATCGTGTTGGAGACGGTTGCCTTGGTCAGCCCCGCGATCGCCACGATGTCGCCTGCCTGGGCCGTTTCCACCGGCACGCGCTCAAGGCCGCGAAAGGCGAACACCTTA
>JALYGI010000462.1 GCA_030777185.1 Pseudomonadota bacterium | reverse complement strand
CGAGAAACCCGCAGCAATCGAGCGGCTGGACGCGATCCTCGAGCTTGCCGACGCCGTGATGGTCGCGCGCGGCGATCTCGGCGTTGAGATGCTTCCCGAGGAGGTTCCGCCGCTCCAGAAGCGTATCGTCGAATCCGCGCGGCGGATGGGCCGACCGGTGGTGGTCGCAACCCAGATGCTGGAATCGATGATCACCTCGCCCTCTCCCACCCGTGCCGAAGTCTCGGACGTGGCGACGGCGGTCTATGACGGGGCCGACGCGATCATGCTGTCTGCCGAGAGTGCGTCGGGTCAGTTCCCGTGCGAATCCGTCTCGATGATGAACCGCATCGCCACCAGCGTGGAATCGGACCCAACCCACAGCGCGCGCGTCCACTTCACTGAAACGCTGCCGGATCCGACGACCAACGACGCGATCGCTCAGGCGGCAAGCAACATCGTCGGCACGGTGAGTGCTGCCGGGATCGTCTGCTTCACCACCTCGGGCTCCACCGCTCGCCGCGTCTCGCGCGAACGCCCCACCGTTCCGCTGCTGGTGCTGACCCCGTCGCTCAAGACGGCTCGGCGGCTCGGCCTCCTCTGGGGCGCGCACGCAGTCCGGACGCGCGACGTGACGAGCTTCGAAGAGATGGTCGCCAAGGCCAAGCGCATGGCGCTGCGCCACGGGATCGCCAAGGGTGGCGACCGGATCGTCGTGATCGCCGGCGTTCCCTTCGGCACCCCGGGTTCCACCAACGTCGTCCACGTGGTGCGGCTGATCGGCGATGAGCTCGAACGGCATAAGAGCGCCAGCGCCGGCGCCAGAGCTTGATCAGGATCAGGCCCTTTTCATAGGTTGAGACCTTGATTCACGGATCAGGCTGATTCAGCTGACCCGATCAAGGTCTAGCGCCCCTCCATCAGTTGCGGCACCAGATCCAGAAGCTCGCGGGCAAGGAAGCCGACACGGCCGACCTCGTTCATCAGCCTGCGCCCGGCGGCGCCGTGGAGGTAGATGCCCCAGATCGCCGCGACCAGCGGATCGGTCCCCCGCGCAGCCAGCCCGCCCACGATCCCGGCCAGGGTATCGCCCGATCCTGAAGTGGCAAGGCCGACGCCCCCGCCGCTGAAGCGGAAGGCCCGTCCATCGGGTGCGACGATGTAGCTGTGCTGACCCTTCATCACCGCGACGACATTGAAGCGCTGGGTGGCGCGCCGTGCCGCCGCTTCGGGATCGGCGCTCACCTCGTCGGCTTCGCATTCGAGCAGCCGCGCCATTTCGCCGGCATGCGGCAGCACGATCGCTCCGCCCTGCCAGGCTTTGAGGGCTTCGGCGCGGGGGGCGAGGCTGCCCAGCACGGCTGCGTCGAGGACGAGCGGGATTCCCGCCGCGCAAGCAAGCAAGGCGTCGAGGAGATTGTCGAGCGGGGGTCCATGCTGAAGGCCGCAGCCGATCATCACCGCCTGCGCCTTGCCCGCCCAGTCTATGATCGTCTCGATCGCGCTTTCATCGACGCAGCCCTCCGTGGTTTCGCGATGCGGGATGACTCGCGCCTCGGGCACGGCAATGCCAAGCTGGACCGAAATGCTCTCAGCCGTGGCGATCTGGAGCTTGCCGGCGCCGGCGCGGAGCGCCGCCACTCCGGCGAGCAGGGCAGCGCCGGGCAATTGGCGGCTGCCGGCGATCACGAGCAGCCGCCCGCGGCCTTCCTTGTCGCTGTCATCCGGATGATGGGGCAGCGGCATTTCGCGCAGCAGGTCCGCGTCCACCTCTTTGAGCCGCGTCATCGTGCCGCCACCACCGCGTCGGGCTCGGACGTGATCGGCGCATGCTCCTCCAGAAGCGGCGCGGCGAAATTATAGCGGGCGAGCTTGGGCACGCAGAGAAGCGCGTCGTCGGGCTGGAAATCATATTCGCACACGCCGCAATTGAGCACTTCCCGCTCCTTGTCGATGGCGAGGATCTGCGCCTCGTCCAGCTCCTCCAGGATGTAGCGGAAACAAAGCACCACCACCTGATGGCATACGATCAGCACCCGCCGGTCCGCATGGTGGAGGCTGATTGTATCGAGAGCGCTGCGGAGGCGCAGGATCACGTCCGCCCAGCTCTCCCCGCCCGGCGGCCGATGGTAGAATTTGCCGAGCAGCGCACGGTGCTCGGCGAGATCGGGGAATCTCTGCTGGATTCCGGCGGTGGTGAGGCGGTCGAAGACGCCGAACTCCCGCTCGCGCAGGCGCTCGTCGATGATCGGCGGCCGGCTCGGTCCGGTGATCCCGCCCGCTTCGCAGACCGCCCGGGCCGTTTGGCGGGCGCGGACGTAGGGCGAGGCAAGAACGACCTCCGGCTTCTCCTCCTCCGGCAGCGCGGCAAACCAATGGCCGAGCGCTCGTGCCTGCTGTTCGCCGAGGCCGCTCAAGGGAACGTCCACGTCCCGCAGGGCGATGTCGATCATCGGAAGACCCGCCGCATCGGCTGCATCGCGGGCGACGTTGCCGGCGCTTTGGCCGTGGCGGACGATCCAGAGCTTGGCGGGCCATCTTTGTCTCATGGCCGAAACAAAGCTCAGCCGGCGTGAAAGTTCAGAGCAGCCCTTCGGCGGCAAGCCGCAGGCGCAGATCCTCCGCGGTCGTGAAGAGGTGCGCCTGCATTCCCACCGCCCGCGCGCCCTCGACGTTGATCTCGCGATCATCGATTAACAAAGCTTCGGCCGGCTTCAGGCCGAACCGGTCAAGCGCGAGATAATAAATGGCCGGGTCGGGTTTCAGCAGCTTTTCCCGGCCGGAGACGACGATGTCGCGGAACCGGCCGAAGAAGGCGCGCTCCTTCTCATGGAAGGGAGCCCAGAAATCCGCTGAGAAGTTGGTGATGGCGAAGAGCGGCACGTGCCTAGCGTCAAGCGCCTCGACGATGGCATGGACGCCCGGCACCGGATCCGAGATCGTCTCGCCGAAGCGCTCGCCCCAGGCGGAGATCAGGTGCGCATATTCGGGGAACTTGCCGGACAGCTCGTCGGCGGCCTCGCGAAAGTCCCGTCCGCCGTCCAGCGTGTCGTGCCATTCCCAAAGCCCGACCTCTTCGATGAAGCGCAGGCGCTCACTGTCGTCGGCGATCTGACGGACGAGAAAGCTGTCGGGATCCCAACCGTAAAGGACATTGCCGACATCAAAGACGACGGCGGTGACGCCCAAGGCGGAATGGGTGCCCATCAAAGTACCACTTTGATGGCTTTGCTCAGCCCTGGCGCGCCTTGAAGCGACGGTTCGTCTTGTTGATGACGTAGGTGCGGCCCCGGCGGCGGATCACGCGGCAGTCGCGATGCCGCGACTTGAGGGACTTCAGAGAATTGCGGATCTTCATGGCCGAACGACCTGCCTGTTCTGTTTCATCGATGATGTTGGAAAAAGAAGGCGCTCACCTATGGAGAGTGGCGGCTGAAGTCAAGCTTCGCCTCCGGTTTCGGCAGCCTCGCCGCCATAGTCGGTGATCGCTTCGAGTATGGCAGTAAGCGCCCGCCGATCATCCTCCTCATTTCCCCGCTGGAGCGCCCCGATGCCTGAGCGAATGGCGGCTTCGCTTCGGCGCTCTCATCGCATTGCGGATAAGTCCTCAGGTGCGTTCGGCGAGCTTGCGCTCCCAGGCGAGCGCATGGGCGACGATGGTGTCGAGGTCGTCGAGCTTCGGCCGCCAGGGTAGCGTCGCCAGGATCTTGCTGTTGTCCGCGACGAGCGCGTCCGGATCGCCGGCGCGCCGCG
The DNA here is from genome assembly GCA_030777185.1 of Pseudomonadota bacterium. Classification (GTDB taxonomy): domain Bacteria; phylum Pseudomonadota; class Alphaproteobacteria; order Sphingomonadales; family Sphingomonadaceae; genus Allosphingosinicella. Next base: position 1,278 of record JALYGI010000462.1, on the reverse strand, counting down.
CTTCCATGCGCCGCTCGATCTTCATGTTGGTAACGCGGTCGACGCTGTCGAGCACTTCCAGGACCGAGAAGCCGCGACTGTAGCCGCAGTTCATGACGTAGCTCGTTTGAGGATCATCGATCAGCTTCTCGAGCGCGTCGACATGGGCCGCGGCAAGGTCGCTGACATGGATATAATCCCTAATGCCGGTGCCGTCGGGCGTGCCGTAATCGGTGCCGTAGACCGAAACATGGGACCTCTTCCCGATCGCCGCCTCGACGGCGACCTTGATCAGGTGGGTGGCGCCGGCCGTGGACTGGCCGGAACGTCCTTGCGGATCCGCTCCGGCGACGTTGAAGTAGCGGAGCGCGCAATAGTTGATCGGGTGCGCCGCAGCGACGTCGGCCAGCATGCGCTCAGTCATCAGCTTCGACCAACCGTAAGGATTGATCGGCTGAGTACGGGTCGTCTCACGGATCGGCACTTCCTCCGGAATTCCATAGGTCGCCGCCGTCGACGAGAAGATGAAGTGCCGGACGCCGCCCCGGACGGTGCTCTCGATGAGAGAGCGGCTCTTCACCGTGTTGTTTTCATAATATTTAAGCGGGTTCTCAACCGATTCCGGAACGACGATCGAGCCGGCGAAGTGGATGATCGCTCCGACCCCATGCTCGTCGATGAGCCGCGCCACCAGCGACTGGTCGGCAATATCGCCTTCGGCGAAGACGGCCCCTTCCGGCACCGCCCAGCGAAAGCCGGTCACCAGATTGTCGATCACCACCACCGGCCAGCCGGCATCGAGCAAGGCGAGCACGGCGTGGCTGCCAATATAGCCGGCGCCGCCGGTCACGAGAATTGCGGGTTTCGCCCCGTCTCTGGTCATTCGAAATCCATCCTCGGTCTTCCCGTTGCAGCAAAAAGGCGGCAAAGTCGTTCCACCACCTATATGATCAGGACGTCATGTCCCGTGGACAGGGTTGCGGGCAACGCATAACCTGATCATTCTGCCGTTAGCGACGGGGATTTCGAATGAAAGCTGTTTTTCTAAGCGCCTCTGCACTGCTGCTCGTCGCCTCCTTGGCGGGCTGCTCGACGATCGGAGGGGGCGAAGAAGCCCAGGGCGGGACGGAGGTGACGCGGGTTCATCTCGGCCAGCCCGTCGCGCGCGGCCTGATCGCGGTCGAAGCCTTCGACGCCGCGGACGCCAACATGCCTGAATTCGGCAGCTATGCCGCGGCCGTGGGCACGCAACTGAGCCGTCTCGGCTGGACCGTCGTTACCGCCGCCGGCCAGGGCGAA
>JALYGI010000461.1 GCA_030777185.1 Pseudomonadota bacterium | reverse complement strand
GGTTCTGCTCGAGCTGGGTCTCGTTGACCGCAGGCCCGATCTGGCTTTCCGGATCGAGCGCGTCGCCGACCTTCAACGCCTTCGCCCGCTCGGCCAGCGCCTCGACGAAGCGGTCGTGAATGCCTTCGGTCACGATCACGCGGGAACTCGCGGTGCAGCGCTGGCCGGTGCCGTAGAAGGCGCCGTCGATCGCGCAGGTCACCGCGCGCTCGAGGTCGGCGTCGTCGAGCACGACGAGCGGGTTCTTGCCGCCCATTTCGAGCTGGACCCGTGCCTGGCGCTTCATCGCCGCTTCGCCGACCTTGCCGCCCACATACTGCGACCCGGTGAAGGACACGCCGTCCACTTCCGGATGGTCGACGATTGCCGCACCAACCCCGCCCTCGCCCAGGACCATATTGAATACGCCGGCCGGAGCGCCCGCCTCGTGAATGATCGCTCCAAGCGCGTGCGCGATGGCGGGAGTGGGATTGGCGGGCTTCAGCACCACCGTATTGCCAAAGGCGAGCGCCGGCGCTGCCTTCCAGGCGGGGATGGCGATGGGGAAGTTCCAGGGCGTGATCAAGCCGAACACTCCGACCGGCTCGCGGTACGTCTCGGCATCGATCCCCGGCCGCGTCGACTGCAGCGTCTGCCCGTGCCTGCGCAGCGCTTCGCCCGCGAAATATTTGAAGATGCGGGCCGCGCGCATGACCTCGCCCGTCCCTTCCGGCACGGTCTTGCCTTCCTCGCGCGACAGGAGCTGCCCGAGATCCTTCGCGCGCGACATGATGATCGACCCGGCCTTGTCGAGCACGTCGGAACGAAGCTCCGGCGATGCGTCTGCCCAGCCCGGAAAAGCGGCCCGTGCCGCCTGCGCCGCCGCATCGACCTCCGCGGCGCCGCCATTCGGGAAGCGCGCGACCACATCGGCGGTATTTGAGGGATTGATGCTTTGGTTCGGCGTCTCAGCTTCGACCTGCTCGCCATTGATGAAGTGGGTCAGATTATCTGTCATCGAACATGTCCATGTTGCTGTGCGCCTGGGTGGATAAGCCCCCGAGCGGCGAGATTGTTCATCAGGTCCCGAATGCCGAACGACCAGGGCGGCGCAGCTTTCGACGTGGTGACGCGGTTCACGAGCATGCCGAGCTTCGGCGTCGAGATGCGCACCATGTCCCCTTCCTTGTGCGTGAAGCCGCGCCCCGGGGCATCGCGATCCTGCACCGGGGCGAACAAAGTTCCGAGGAACAGGGCAAAGCCGTCGGGATAATGATGTTCGCTCATAGCCTGACGGACGAGCTCTTCCGGATCGCGGCTGATTTCGGACATGGAACTGGTGCCGTTCAGTCGATAGCCGTCCGCACCTTCGACTTCGAGCCGGACTGTGGCGGCTCGAATATCGTCCATCCCGAACCCGTCGTCGAAAAGGCGGATGAAGGGGCCGATCGCGCATGATGCGTTGTTGTCTTTGGCCTTGCTCAGCAGAAGCGCGCTACGGCCTTCGAAATCCCGAAGATTGACGTCGTTGCCGAGCGATGCTCCGACCGCGCGCCCGCTGCTGTTCGCGACGAGCACAACCTCCGGTTCCGGATTGTTCCAGTCCGAATCGGATCGCACCCCGATGTCAGCGCCCCAGCCGACGGCGGCAAGCACCGGTGCCTTGGTGAAAATCTCGGCGTCGGGCCCGATCGCCACCTCGAGATATTGAGACCAAAGCCCTTCTTCGATCAGCACCGCCTTCAGCCGTGCCGCCTCGGCGCTCCCGGGCACGACCGAACGGATCCCGCCGCCGATCCGCGACTCGATCATCTCGCGAACCGCGCCTGCCGCGCCTGCATCACCTCGCGCCCGCTCCTCGATCACCCGCTCGATGGCCGACAAGGCGAAGGTGACTCCGGCCGCTTTCACCACCTGAAGGTCGACGGGCGCGAGCAATCGTTCGGTGTCTTCGAACAGTTTCTCCATTGGGAAAAGCTTCCGGCCTTCAAGCCAAGCAATGTCGCTCCGATCGAGAAGATCGGCCATGGTTGGAGCAGCCTCAGACACGTCCTCAACCCACCCGCGTCGGATGAGAACCGGCGTCGGGCCGGCTTCCAGCTCAAGCCGGCCGGCGAGAGTCGCGCTGGGGTGATCGAGCGGGAGAGAGTCTTCAGAAAATGCGCGGGTCAAGCATCACTCCGCTTTCGTTGTCCGGATGATAGCGCTACCAATCTCCGGAGGGGGTCGGCCTGTCAAGCCGCGGCTGGCCCGCTGAGAAGAAAGCGTGGGCGGCACGATCCGCGCGATTGGAGGATGTTTGATGAAGAACGCATTCGGCTGCGCTGCCTTATTGTTGGCCTCCACTGTCACCTTATTGGGCACCGCGCCAGGCAGAGCCGCGCCCGCCGCGGGCGCCCCTTGGATGAACAAAGCGCTGTCGCCCGATCAGCGCACCGAGCTCATCCTGAAGCGGATGACCCGCGATGAGAAGTTGAAGCTCGTCTTCGGCTATTTCGGAACCGATTTCGCGCCCAAGAAATACAAGGCGCCGAAGGAGGCACGGCCGGGCTCAGCCGGCTACGTTCCCGGCATTCCCCGCCTCGGCATTCCGCCGCAATGGCAGACGGACGCCGGCATCGGGGTGGCAACGCAGGGCGGCGCGCCCAAGAAGCTGGAGCGGACGGCCCTTCCTTCCG
>JALYGI010000460.1 GCA_030777185.1 Pseudomonadota bacterium | reverse complement strand
CGCTAAGGGCGTCCCGTCGCAACTAGAGGACGGTTCGAGGGGCTCACGATGAGTCCCCCCTGAGTTCCGCGGACCGAGCGACCTCGCGGATCGCCCGATAAGTCATTGAAAAATGGTGCTGCCGGTGAGGATTGAACTCACGACCTCAGCCTTACCAAGGATGCGCTCTACCACTGAGCTACGGCAGCATCGCCTGTTCGCCAAACAGCTGGCGGCGGGACGCGGCGCTATGGCCGTAGCGCCGGGGGCCTGTCAAGGCGGCTTGCGGCAAGTGCGCGATCCTGGCTAGTTCGTGCCGATGGCCAAAGGCGATGAGGAACGGGAAAGGCGGCTGGCGGACGCGCTTCGGCAGAATTTGCGCCGCAGGAAGGCGCAGGCGCGCGGGGAGAAGGAGCCGCCGGCGCTTGCAGCATCCGATCCTTGCGCCGAGGGCCGTGCCGACCTTGCCGATGACCGCCAGACTCCTTCCGGTTGACGAGCCCGTGACGCGAGTTCCTTTCTTTGCCGTCCTCGAGTCCGCCTGACGGCAAACACTTCAGGCGCCTGGCGCGGCGTAGCCTTGCCTGCCGCCGACCACCGCCCGAAGCACCTTCGTTTCGCCGATCCTCGCCGGATCGATGGTGAAGATGTCCTGCGAGAGCACGACGAAATCGGCGAGCTGCCCCGGCACGATCCGTCCGAGCCGGTCCTCCTGAAAGCCCGCATAAGCATTGGCCGCCGTATAGGCCCGCAGCGCGTCGGCCACCGTGACTCGCTCCTGCGGCTGCCATCCTTTTGGGTTCCTGCCATCGATCGTGCGGCGATTGACCGCTGCGTCGATGCCGGCGATCGGATCGAGCGGCGCCACCGACCAATCCGACCCGAAGGTCAGCGGCGCGCCGGCCGCGAGCAGCGACCTGAAGGCGTACATGTCCTTGAGGCGCTCGGGGCCGAGGCGTTTCTCAGCCCAGCGGCCGTCGTCGATCGCGTGATAGGGCTGCATCGAGGGAATGATCTCCATCGCCCCGGCGCGGGCGATCGCGGCGCGGGTCATGTGCTGCGCATGCTCGATCCTGAAGCGGGCGCGGCGCACCGCCGCCCCGCCGACCTTCGCATAGGTGTCGAGCAGCCAGTCGTTGGCGCGGTCTCCGATCGCGTGGACGGCGAGCTGGAGCCCCGCGCGATGCGCGCCGCGGATCATCTGCGCGAGCGCCGCCGGGTCGGTAACGGTGAGCCCGCTGGTTTCCGGCATGTCGCGATAGGGCGCGTGGAACCAGGCCGTGGTCGAGCCGAGCGAGCCGTCGACGAATCCCTTCACTCCGCCCCAACGCAGCCAATCGTCGCCGCGTCCCTCCCGCCGGACGAACTCGGCGAGACGCACCCAGCCGGAGATCGGGACGAAGGCATAGACCCTGATCGGAAGCCTTCCGGCGACGCGGGCGCGGCGGAACGCCTCGAGTGGGACCCAGTCCCACCCCATGTCGTGAACCTGGGTGACGCCGTGCGAGAGGGCGTGCGCGAAGCCGCGCGCGAGGGCCGCGTCCACCTGCTCCGCGCTCGGCGGCGGAATCACCTTCTGCACCGCCCCCATGGCGGCATCCTTGAGGAGCCCGGTCGGAACGCCGGCGGCGTCGCGGACGATCGTGCCGCCCGGCGGATCAGGGGTGCCGGCGCTGATGCCGGCGCGTTTCAGCGCGGCCGAATTTGCCAGCGCCATATGGCCGTCTAGCCGCGAGACGAAGACGGGCGTGTCGCCGGTCGCGGCGTCGATCCAGTCCCGCCGCGGCAATGCACCGCCCCAAAGCTCGTGGTCCCACATGCCGTCCAGGATCCATTCGCCCGGTCGCTCCCTGGCACGCGCTGCAATGCGGGCGGCGAACTCGGCGGGGCTCGCCGCATCGCGCAGGTTGACGGCGCCAAGGGCCAGTGAGGATCCGAGGAAGTGGGTATGATTGTCGATGAACCCAGGGGTGACGAGTCGGCCCTTGAGATCGACCCGCTTCGTCCCCTTCCTGGCAAGCGGGCGTATCGTCCTGTCGTCGCCGACGGCGACGATCCGTTCCCCCTTGACCGCGAAAGCCTGCACGAAGCCGGTGTCGCTGGTCCCGGTCCAGACCTTGCCGTTCAGATAGATCGTGTCCGGCGCGGCGGAAGCCATGCCGGCCCAACAAAGCAACAACGCGGCGATCAGCCAGCCTGAAATGCGCATAGCAAGCCTCCTCCCCGAGCCAGTCGGCTCCGGCAACGAGCCTAACGCGGCGCCTTTAGGAGTCCAGAGGGCGGCAGGATTCCTGGAGCCAGGCTTTGGCCTCGCCCTCGAGCTGCGGCCCCACCACCTCCAAGACCCGGGCATGATAATCGTCCAGCCATTGCCGCTCCTCGGGCGTGAGGTGAGCGACTTCGATCAGGGAGCGGTCGATCGGCGCGAAGGTCAGAGTCTCGAAGCCGAGCATCTCCTTTTCGGCGCCCTCGATTTCGACGGCGGTGACGAGCACCAGATTCTCGACCCGGATGCCATATTCGCCGGCTTTGTAATAACCAGGCTCGTTGGAAAGGAACATGCCGGGGCGGAGCGGCTCGTCGCCGCCGGGCTGGTTGCTTCCCACCGGGGAGATACGCTGCGGCCCCTCGTGGACCGCGAGGTAGCTGCCGACGCCGTGGCCGGTGCCGTGGGCATAATCGAGCCCCGCCTGCCACAGATACTGGCGTGCGAGCGTGTCGAGCTGAGTGCCGCGCGTGCCGCTGGGGAAGACTGCGCGCGAAACGGCGATATTGCCCCTCAGCACCCGCGTGAAGCGGTCGCGCATCTCGGCCGTCGGCGTGCCGATCGCCACCGTCCGCGTGACGTCGGTGGTGCCGTCCGGATATTGGCCGCCCGAATCGACGAGGTAGAGCGAGTTCATCTCCAGCGGCCGATTGGTCTCCTCGGTCACGCGATAGTGGACGATCGCGCCGTTCGGCCCGGAGCCCGAAATGGTGTCGAAGCTGCTGTCGCGCAGGTCCCCGCCGAGCCTGCGGAATTCCTCCAGCTTGGCGGCGGCGCCGAGCTCGTCAACGCCGCCCTTGGGCGCCTCGATCGACAGCCAGTGAAGGAAGCGCGCGAGCGCGGCGCCGTCCCGCGCCTGGGCCGATCGGTGGCCGGCGATCTCGGCCTCGTTCTTGATCGCCTTGGGCAGCACGGCAGGGTCGCGCTTCTGCACGACCTTGGCTCCGGCCCCTTCGAGCGCCTCGAAGATGGCCGCGACCGCCCGTTCCGGATCCACCACCACCGTTCTTCCAGCCAGGGTCGCGAGGTGCTGCTCGAACGCATCGCGCTCGTGAACGCGAACGCCGTTGCCGAGATGCTGGCGAACATCGTCGCCGAGCTTCTCGGACGCGACGAACAGATCGGCGGTGCCGTCGGCGTTGACGATCGCGAAGGAGAGCGCGACCGGCGTGTGATCGACGTCCTGCCCGCGCACGTTGAAGGTCCAGGCAATCGAATCGAGCGCCGAGAGAATGGCCGCGTCCGCCCCTTGTTCCCTCAACCAGTCCGCCATCTCCTGGCGCTTGGCCGCCGACGATTTGCCGGCAAGGGTCTCGGGGTGGACGATCAGCCGCGCTTTTGACGGCTCCGGCTTGTCCGCCCAGACGGTGTCGACGGGGTTGCGGCCGACAGGGACCAGCTCGGCGCCCTTTTCGGCCAGTGCCTCCCGGGCGCGATTCACCCAGTCTTTGGTGTGGAGCCAGGGATCGTAGCCGATACGGCCGCCGCCGGGCGCATGCGCCTTGAGCCAATCGGCGACGCTCGTCTCCGGCACGGACTGGAAGCTCCAATGCCTCCCGTCCACCTGGTCGCGCACCTGCAGCGTGTAGCGCCCGTCGGTGAAGATCGCCGCTTCCTCCGGAAGAACGACGGCAGAGCCGGCGGAGCCTTGGAAGCCGGTCAGCCAGGCGAGCCGCTGCGCATAGCTCCCGACATATTCGCTCATATGCTCGTCGGTGAGCGGCACGACGAAGCCGTCGAGGCGCTCCGCCTTGAGCTGCTCGCGAAGGGCGGCAAGACGTGCTTCGTAGGCTGACATGGCAAAATCCCCGCTTCTGTCTATGTGGGGGCGCAAATAGACCAGCCCACACGCATCCGGAAGAGACGATGACCCTCACCCCGCCCCGCGCCGAGCAGCGCCCCCACAGCTACGAACATCACGGCATCAGGATCGAGGATCCGTATCACTGGATCCGCGACCCCGGCTATCCCGAAGTCAGCGACCAAAAAGTGCTCGACTATCTCAAGGCGGAGAACGCCTATTTCGAAGCGGTGATGGCGCCGCACCAGCCGCTCATCGAGGAGCTCTTCCAGGAGATGAAGGGCCGGATGAAGGAGGACGACAGTTCGGTTCCGGCGAAGAATGGCGACTGGCTTTATTGGTGGGCGTTCGAGGAAGGCGCACAATATCGGAAATGGTACCGGAAGCCGGTCGTGAGCGAAGCTGAAGGGGGCCGCGGCGATGAACAGCTGATCTTCGATGAGGCTGCAGAAGCCGAGGGGAAGCAATATTTCCGGCTCGGTGCCCTTATTGTCAGCGACGACGGCCGCTTCGCCGCGACCATGGCCGACGATGAAGGATCGGAGCGGTTCAAGCTGCGCATCCGCGACCTCGAGAGCGGCGCCGACATCGAGACGGTGACCGAGGTCGGAATCGGTACGCCGGTCTGGGCAGCGGATTCCCGCACGATCATCTTCAACGAAGTGAACGAGAATTGGCGCAGCTACCGCGCGCGTCTCCATCGCATGGGCGAGCCGCCGGAGAGCGACATCACGCTCTACGAAGAAACGGAAGAATTGGGCTTTTCCGTCGGCGTCTCGCGATCGCAGGACCGCAGCCTGATCTTCATTTCGACCGGCGACAACAGCTCGACCGAAGTGCGCTTGCTGTCCGCGGCCGACCCCACCGCCGGCCTGACCCTGATTTCCAGGCGGCAGCCGAACCGGATCTATTCGGCCGACGCGGCGCACGGGAAGCTCTGGATCCTCGCCAATGACGAGCACATCAACTTCCGTGTCGCCGAGGCGGACCCGCAGGCGCCGGGCGAATGGCGAACGGTGATTGGGGGATCCGACGAGGCTTATCTCCGAGGCATCAGCGCGTTCCGCGATCATCTGGTGATCGAGGAGCGGCTGAACGGCCTCGACCAGATCCGCCTTCGCTCCTATTCGGGCGAAGAGCGGCGCGTTCGCTTTCCCGAGGCGAGCTACACCGCATCCCTCGGCACGAATCCGGAATTCGCGCAGGCCGCCTATCGCATCGGCTACAGCTCGATGGTTACGCCCGCGACCGTCTACGATTACCATTCCGCCGAGGACCGGCTGGAGGTGCTGAAGGTCCAGGAAATCCCCTCGGGCTACGACGCCTCGCGCTACCGGACCGAGCGGCTGATGATCCCGGCGCGCGACGGGAAGAGCGTGCCCGTGTCGGTGGTCTATCCGGCGGGCTTCGAGAAGAACGGCGAGGGCAAGCTCTATCTTTATGCCTACGGCGCTTACGGCTATGCGATCCCGCCGAGCTTCTCGACCGCGCGTCTCAGCCTGCTGGACCGAGGCTTCGCCTGCGCCATCGCCCATATCCGCGGCGGCGACGATCTCGGCTATGGCTGGTTCCTGGACGGCAAGCTCGACAAGCGCACCAATACGTTCAACGATTTCGTCGA
>JALYGI010000459.1 GCA_030777185.1 Pseudomonadota bacterium | reverse complement strand
TCCTTGAACAAAGCGAGCGTTGTGTTGAGCGCAGTCTGCCCGCCCATCGTCGGCAGCACTGCGTCCGGCCGCTCCTTTTCGATGATCTTGGCCACGAATTCGGGCGTGATCGGCTCAATGTAGGTGGCGTCGGCGAGCTCCGGATCGGTCATGATCGTCGCCGGATTGGAATTGACGAGGATGGTCCGATACCCCTCCTCGCGCAGTACCTTCACGGCCTGCGTCCCCGAATAATCGAACTCCGCCGCCTGCCCGATGATGATCGGGCCGGCGCCGATGATGAGGATGGAGGAGACGTCCGTGCGCTTAGGCATCGATCAGGATGGACCCGCATTGGTCCGCAGCTAAAATCATCGTTTTGCTCCGAGCGTGCCGACAAATTTCCTGAAAAGGTACGCACTGTCCTGCGGCCCCGGGCTCGCCTCCGGATGATATTGGACGCTGAACGCCGGACGATCCGTCAGCTCCAGTCCAGCAAGGCTCCCGTCGAACAGCGACACATGCGTCGGCCGCGCATTTTCCGGCAGCGTCTCGGCTTCCACCGCGAAGCCGTGGTTCATGCTGGTGATCTCGACGCGGCCGTCTTCGAGCCGCTTCACCGGATGATTGGCGCCGCGGTGGCCCTGGTGCATCTTCATGGTCCTTGCGCCCACTGCCAGCCCGAGCAGCTGGTGGCCGAGGCAGATGCCGAACAACGGCTTCCCCGTCTTGAGCAGCTGTTGGATGACGGGCACCGCATATTCGCCGGTCGCGGCCGGGTCGCCGGGGCCGTTCGACAGGAAAATGCCGTCGGGTTCGTGCACCATTACGTCATCGAAGGTGGACGTGGCGGGAAGCACCGTCACCCGCGCGCCGGCATCGGCAAGGTTGCGGAAGATGTTGCGCTTAGAGCCATAATCGATCGCGACCACGTGCGGTCTGGCGCCGTCTTCCTCGTGCTCGCCATAGCCCTCGCCGCGCGTCCAGCCGCCGCCGGACCAGCGAAACATCTGCCGGCAGGATACCTCTATGGCGAGATCCATGCCTTCAAGCCCTGGCCACTCGCGCGCCTTTCGAAGCAGTGCTTCCACGTCGAACTGGCCGTTCGCGCTGTGGGCGATCACGCCGTTGGGCGCGCCGCCGTCCCGAATCCGCCGCGTCAGCGCCCGAGTGTCGACGCCCGAAATGCCGATGCGGCCGTTCGAGCGCATCCATTCGACGAAGCTCTGGACCGCGCGGTAGTTGCTCGGAGCCGTCACGTCCTGAGCGACGACGCAGCCCAAGGCGAACGGATTGTCCGCCTCCAGATCTTCATAATTGGCGCCGACATTGCCGATGTGCGGAAAGGTGAAGGTGATGATCTGCGCCGCATAGGAGGGATCGGTCATCACTTCCTGATAGCCGGTCATCGCGGTGTTGAAGACGACCTCGCCGACCGCCTCACCTTCCGCGCCGAAGCCCCTGCCCCAGATGATCGTGCCGTCGGCTAGAGCCAATAGGCCCGTCGCTCCATTCGGATCGTAGGCGGAGTGTGACGCAGTCATGCTCCGACGGTCCGATCCGAACGACCAAGAGCGCGCGCGAGCATATGATTGGCGTCGGCCATGGCGGCGGGCACTCCTGGATGGTTCTGCGATGTCGCTAAGGCTCGACGGCTAGAGACGAGGCGGGGCAGCGTCAATCTATTAAAATTCCGCGGCGCCCGCTATCCCAGTCGCTTCCCCGAACCCTTCGAGACACAACATGATTCGCGATCGTCTTAAGGCTGCGATGGTTTCCGCCATGAAGGCGGGCGACAAGCAGCGCACCGCTACCATCCGGCTCATCCAGTCGGCGCTGAAGAACCGGGACATCGAGCTTCGGACCGGCGCCGCGCCTCCGAACGACGACGCGATGGTGAGCGAGGTCCTTCAGAAGATGATCAAGCAGCGCCGCGAATCGATCACGATGTACGAACAAGGCGGCCGCGCCGAGCTCGCCGCGGCGGAGCAGGCGGAGGTCGGGGTGATCGAGGAGTTCCTGCCCCAGCAGATGAGCGAGGACGAAGCCAATGCGGCGATCGACGCGATCGTCGCGGAGACCGGCGCAAGCTCGGTCAAGGACATGGGCCGTGTCATGGCGGCTCTCAAGGAACGCCACGCCAGCCAGCTCGACATGAGCAAGGCAAGCGGCCTCGTGAAAGCGCGGCTCTCCGCCTAAGCCGGGATATGTCCCTCAGCCCCCAGTTCCTCGACGAGATTCGCGCGCGCACCTCGCTCTCCGGAGTGATCGGCAAGCAGGTGAAGTTGACCCGCGCCGGGCGGGAGTGGAAGGCGTGTTGCCCGTTCCACAAGGAAAAGACCCCCTCCTTCACGATCAACGACGAGAAGGGCTTCTATCACTGCTTCGGCTGCGGCGCGCATGGCGATGCGATCCGCTTCCTCACCGATGCGCGCGGCCTTCCCTTCATGGACGCGGTGAAGGAGCTGGCGGACTCGGCCGGGATGGACTTGCCAGCACCCGATCCCCGGGCGCAGCAAAAGGCGGAGCGCGCGTCCAGCCTTTACGAGGTGATGGACGCTGCCGCCCGCTGGTTCGGCGAGCAGCTGGCCGGCGTTGAGGGCGGAGACGCGCGCTCCTACCTCCAGCGCCGCGGCATCGGCGATGCGACGAGGCAGCGCTTCGGCTTCGGCTTCGCCCCGGATTCGCGCAGCAAGCTGAAGAGCGCGCTGAAGCAGTTCGGTCCGGAAAAGCTCATCGAAGCGGGCCTCATCATCGATCCGGAAGGCGGCAAGGAGCCTTATGACCGCTTCCGGGGCCGGCTCATGATCCCAATCCGCGACCAGCGCGGCCGAGTGATCGCGTTCGGCGGACGCATCATTGGAGAGGGCGAACCCAAATATCTGAATTCGCCGGAGACGCCGCTCTTCGACAAGGGACGCACCCTCTACAATCTCGACCGGGCGGGCCAGGCGAGCCGCAACGCGAGCCGGCTGATCGTCGTCGAAGGCTATATGGACGTGATCGCGCTCGACCAAGCCGGCATTGCCGAAAGCGTGGCCCCGCTCGGGACCGCCGTCACCGAGGGGCAGCTGGAGCGGTTATGGCGCCTGGTTCCCTGCCCCATTCTTTGCTTCGACGGCGACGCGGCCGGCCAGAAGGCGTCGCTGCGGGCAGCGCTTCGGGCCCTGCCGCATGTCGGGCCCGGGCGCTCGCTGGGCTTCGTCACCATGCCGCCGGGCCAGGA
>JALYGI010000458.1 GCA_030777185.1 Pseudomonadota bacterium | reverse complement strand
CGTTGATGAAGAAACGCGCCGAGGTGATGTTGTTGAAGCCGGCCCCCCGCAGCAGCGCCACCACCGCCGCGCCCTGCAGGTTTTCGGTCACCACGATCCGGTCGTCGATCTCGACCTGATAATAATCCACCATGAGATTGAACCGTCCCGGCGTCAGCGTGGCCCCGATGCCGTAATTGACGGACTCCTCAGGCTCCAGATCCTGCGCGCCGAGGGCGCGCGCCACCGGGCTCGACACTGGGAAGGTGCCGATCTCGACCAGGCCGACCCCGGCGATGTTGTTCGTCGAGCTGGTGGCGAAGAATTGCTGGTGAAGCGACGGCGCCCGGAAGCCGGTCGATACCGAGCCGCGAATGGAAGCCCAGCTCACGGGAGCGACGCGAGCGGCGACTTTGCCGGTCAGCGTGTCGCCGAAGTCCGAGAAATTCTCGTAGCGGCCGGCAATCTGGACGGTCACGTTCTCGATGATGTCGGCGTCGAGCTCGGCGTAGCCAGCGTAGCTGTCGCGCTTCGCATTGACTTCGTTCGCCGGGCGGAAGCCCGGAAAGACCTGCGCGCCGGCGGGCGCGCCCAACGCCGCGAACGGCCCGGCGGCAAAGCTCTGCTCCTCGCCGGCGACGATGTCGAAATTCTCGTGCCGATATTCGGCCCCCGCCGCGAGAGAGAGTTCCCTCAGGAAAGAGACTGCGATCGGGCGCTGGACATCGAAATTGGTGACGTTCTGGCCAAAGCGGAGACCGCCGGCGTCGAACTGAGTCTTGCTGGCCGCGCCGAACGAAGTGTTGAAGCTGTTGGCTACTCCGAAGTCGAAGGCGTTGTGGCCGTAGACGTGGCTGAGATCCCAATTCCACTGCCCAAGCTGCCCGCGAACGCCGGCCGCGATCGAATAATCTTCGATGTCGCTGGTGATCAGCGGCAGGAAGCCTGCCGGATAGAAAGGAACGAACGTGGTCGTCGAGGCTGAGAAGTTGCGGTTCCGGGCATCGTTCGCGCGGCGGTAGAAGCCGGCGCTTTCACCTTGGCGGCTGCCATAGCTTCCGAACGTGTAGAATTCGATGTCGGCGGTGAGGTCGGTCCCCGCATTGACGAAGACGTTGAAGTCGCGCGTTTCGGCATCGCCGTAGCGGTGGTTGAGGCGGTTGAACGTGAATTCGCCCGGGTCGGAACGGCCGCCCACCAGCGGGAACTGGCGCCGCGGATCATAGCCGGCGCGGTTGGTGTCCTCGCGGTTGCGATATTCGCCAGTGACGTTGAGATAGCCGGTCGCACCCAGCTGAAAGCCGTAGGTCAAGGCCGATGTCACCGTGTCGCCGTCGCGCGCCCTGCGGTCCCGACCCGTGGTGATCAGGGCGAAATTACCATCCGCATCAAGCACCGGCTCGCCACTGGCCTGACGCTGAACTCCCGTCACTTCAGGAACATCCTCGAGCGAGGTGATGTATCTGCCGTAAGTGACTTGGGCGCGCCCGCCCGGCCGGCGACGGAGCTGGATGTTGATCACGCCGGCAATGGCGTCGGAGCCATATTGGGAGGAGGCGCCGTCGCGGAGCACCTCAATGCGATCGATCGCCAGCGGCGGGATCGTGTTGAGATCGACCGCCGCCGAGCCGCGCCCGACCGAGCCGTTGATATTGAGGAGCGACGAGGGATGGCGGCGCTTCCCGTTCACCAGCACCAAGGTCTGATCCGGCGAAAGCCCGCGCAGCGTTGCCGGACGCAGCACGTCGGTGCCGTCGGTCACCGACGGCTGCGGGAAATTGAACGAGGGCACCACCTGGTTCAGGATTCGGTTCACCTCGGTGAAGCCGGTTTCGGTGAGTGCCTCGTTTGAAATCACGTCGATCGGCACCGGGCTCTCAGCGAGCGTACGATCGGTCCGGCGGGTGCCTGTGACGACGATCACGTCGCCGCTCGCCACGGCCTCCTGGCTTGTCTCGGCCGGCTCCCCCGGCGGATCTTGGTTCTGCGCGCTGGCCGGAGCGGCGGCCATGGCGAGAGTGGACAGTGTCGAGAGCAGCGCAAGGCGCGGAAAACGGCGCATCATATTCCCCCAGTCGGGCAGCCCCCAAGCTGCACCCGTCGGATTCTAGTTGGTTTTGTGGGCGCTAAAACAGATTAGTTCGATGTGACGCACGAATGACAGGCACTGTGCCTCTTGTGCAACGAAAACTGCCCCGCCGAAATTCGCTTTTGCCGCCCGCTTTGCGCCGCTAATCCTCGATGCATGAACAAGCCGCTCGTCGTCGATCTGCCCCACAAGCTGGGCGCCGAAGAGGCCAAGCGCCGCATGCGCAGCGGCATCGGCAAGCTTCAGGATCATATTCCCGGCGGCGGCCATGTCGAATCGGCCTGGGAGGGCGACCGCATGAACCTGCGCGTCCGAGCGATGGGCCAGGAGGTGGTGGGCCATCTCGACGTCGAGGAGACCAAGGTTCGGGTGGAGCTGATGCTGCCGCCGATCCTGTCGCTCTTTGCAGGCAAGGTCGAGGGGCTGCTGCGGAGCCGCGGCTCCGAGCTTCTCGAGGATAAAACGAAGCGGGGCGGCTGATCGCGGCTTGCCTCCTTCTCCCGCGGTGATCAATTCTGGATCACTTCCCGACCGAAAAACCGGTTCCCACTTTTTCGGGA
>JALYGI010000457.1 GCA_030777185.1 Pseudomonadota bacterium | reverse complement strand
ATGTTACGGTAGGTGCCCTTCTTCCAGCCGCGCCGGCATGTTCACCTGGTGGCCAGGTGAAAGCGAGGCCGGGGTGCGGCGACAGTCGTTCCCGATGCGGGAGCTGGAGGGGTCATGAGGGGCAGGCTTGTTACCATAGGGGCGGTGCTGAGCGCTGCAGCACTTGCTGTGCCGACAGCGAGCGCTGCTCCCGCAACCTCTGCCGCGCCTGTCGCTTCCAACAGATTCGAGGCCGAGGTTTCAGCCGCCAAGGCAGCCATGATGGCCGATCCCGCGGCCGCGCTGAAACACGCCCGCGCCGCAGTCGAGCTGAGCAGGACCAACGGCAGAGCGGCCGGACGGCTGTCGGAGGAACTCACCGGAAGGTGGCAGGAAGGTGAGGCGCTGGTCCGGGTGAATCGCCCCGCCGAGGCCAAGCCGATTATCGACAACGCACTGGGAAGCGCCGCTCGGCACCTGCCGAACAGCAAACTTCACGCGGATCTTCTTAAGGCACGCGCAGGCGTCGCTCTGATGAATCAAGAGGTGGCTGTTGCTCTTTCGGACCTGCTCATCGCTCATCAGATTTACCAGAAGATCGCAGAGCCGCGAAGCCAGGCCATCGTCCTGCAAAATATCGGCGCCATCTACCTCGAAGCCCGAGACTATGCGCGCGCGCTAAGTTACTACGATCAGGCGGACGAAGCTTTTGACGGCGATCCTGCTCTCGCAATCTCCTCCCATAACAATCGAGCGAATGCTCTGAAGGAACTCGGGAAATCAAAAGAAGCGGAGCTTGAATATAAAAAAGCGCTGGTGATTGCCCGCAAGATGGAGAGCGCGCTTCTCGAAGCGAGGATCCTCACTAACATCGCTTCGGCGCAGGTGCTGAACGGCAAGCTTGCTCACGCGGACGAAAACGCGCGCGCGGGTCTCCGGCTGTCGATCAATTCGGCGGAAGGATGGGAGCCCTACCTCTGGGGCGTTCGCGCTCAAGTGGCACTCGCGCGCGGCGACCTGCAGGCTGGGCGCAGTTACATCGAGAAAGCCTTTGACGGCATCGATATCGCCAAGACGAACATCCTTCACCGAGACTTCCACGACACGGCCCGTCACATCTACGCTAGGCTCGGCCAATTCGACCGCGCCTACGCACATATGGCGGCGTTCAAGCGTGTGGACGATGAGGCCCGAACTGTGGCGGCTTCCACCAATTCAGCCCTGATGACTGCTCGCTTCGATGCCGCCAATCAGAGGCTGCGGATCACGCGGCTGAAGTCCGGACAGATCCAACGTGACGCTCAGCTGGCTGCTTCTAAGCAGCGGATGGAACGTCTTCTGCTGATTACGGTGCTGGGGGCGATCGCGGCCTTGATCGTCTTCTGCGTTATCTTCATGGCATTGGTTGCGGTCCAAAGGAGCCGGAAGAAGGTCAGCAGCGCGAATGTAAGGCTCACATACGCTGCCCGTCACGATGCTCTGACCGGCCTCGCCAACCGGAGCTACATGCGCGAGCTTCTCGGCAATACGCTTGAGAGGAAGGCGGAGAGTGGAGATCAGTGTGCTCTGATCCTGGTCGACCTTGACCGCTTCAAGGCCGTCAACGATGCTTTGGGCCATGGTGCCGGTGATGAGCTCCTTCGCAGGATTGCGGCGAGGCTGGTGGACCTACTCCCGCCCGGCTCCTCGGCCGGCAGGCTCGGAGGCGACGAATTCGCGGCGCTCATCCCGGGCAATGGCAATCGAGAAGATCTTGCCATGATTGCCAACAATATCGTGGAAGCTTTGACGACGCCCTTTGCTATGTCGGGTACGCAGGTCTCCGTTGGGGCATCGGTCGGTATCGCAATCGGCCCTCAGGACGGCAGCACCGTCGATATGCTGGTTCGGAATGCCGATCTGGCGCTATATCGGTCCAAGAATACCGGCGGCAGCAAGTACACCTTCTATGAACAGTGGATGCTTGTGCAGGCCGGTGGTCGCATGCAGCTGGAAACAGATATGCTCCGTGCCCTGGAAGGAGACCAGCCGCACCCTTCGAGTGACAAGCTCGAAATCAATCAGAAGCGGGTCGCATGAAACCCGCCTTCCGCAGGTTTCGGTTTTTCGATCCGCACGGGAGCATTGGTGCATTTTGAAAGCCCGGGATTCAGAGGAAAACAGCACCCCCACGGATGTCCAAAAAGGCGCCGGTCGAGGAAAGCTGCTTGGAATCTTTGAATTGCCGAGGGGACGACGTGCCTCCGAGCACCGCCGCGACGTCAGGTATTCGGGGGCCGTGGAAAAGGCCGTTGTCCTCATGGCAGGAATGCGCGCGTCGGTTCGCGTCATCAACATTTCCGAACGCGGCGTGATGATCAAGACTAGCCTCGACCCTGAAGTCGGTGAGTCCGTCACAGTAGAATTCGATGGCTTCGCCCCGCTTCGCGGTGTCGTGCGGTGGGTGCAGCAAGGTCAGGTTGGTATAGAGCTGGCCTAGGAAGGTCGCTAGGCTCTAACCCCTCGGCTCACCTCGCATCTTCCTACCCGAAGCTGCTAAGGCAGACAGTTGGCGTGCCACTGGGCGGAGAGGCCTGGTTCATAACGAGCAATGTGCAGACTATTGCCGAGGATGTGGAAGGCCCGCCGGACCGAGTGCCAATCTCCCCATGGAACGGTTTCAGCTCAACTTATGAGGCTTAGCCAAGATCATCCAGGCTGGACCAGCGTGCGACGTGATCTCATCAGAGGTAGAGGGCGGCACCGGGAGTGGACGCCGCCAATCCTCACCGCGTCCCTAACGGCCCGTTCACCCGCTTTTTACGCCAATGATATAGGTAAGTCGGCTTAGAGCTTCCCAGGTGGGAGCTTGGGGAGGCACAGATGAGTTCAGCTTCGGTCGGCAAGGCAGGCAGCGCCGCGATCGGCGACCGGCTGCTCGCCTGCGTCGCCGAGCATGGCAGCGCCGCGCACCCCTATCCCTGCAGCCACGCGCTGCTGCGCGGGCCGCACGCCTCGCGCAATCTTTCCGATGCCGTCCATTTTCTCTGCATGCTCCACGGCCGCCATCCCGGCGTGGTCGACCATGCCGCCAACCGGTGCCTCGAGCCCGAGACCCGCGCCTGGTTCAACAATAATACGGCCGCATTCGCCGAGGAGCGTTCATTCCTGGCGCGGCTTTCCTTTGCCGTCGGGCCAATCCCCAGCACGCCCGGCGCCGGCGATACGGAGTCCACCGTGCTCGGCCAGCGCCATGCAATCGAAATGCTGGCGCAGTCGGAGCGCAGGGGCTGCGCCTTGGGCGCGGCGTTCGCGGTCGTGATCGATTGGGAAACGATCCGGGTGGTGCTCGATGCCGCGGCGCAGCGCTTCGGGCTCGACGCGCCCCTCTCCCGGCTCTGCACCACCGGCGAGGTCGGAGCCTTGGCTGAGGCCAGCATCACCACGCCCTCGCTCGAACGGGCGCTTCTGTTCGGGGCCGGTCAGATCGTGCTCCAGCATCATGGACTCTGGGACCTGCTGGAGGCCCGGCAGCTGGCGCGCGGCGACAGCTGACGCTTGTGCCGTTCGCATCCGATCGCCTATGCGGCGGCGATGCGTTTCGAAGGCACCCGCAACTATGTCGCAACCGAGGACCTCAAGGTCGCGGTGAACGCGGCGGTGACGCTCCGGCGGCCGCTGCTTGTCAAGGGCGAGCCCGGCACCGGCAAGACGGTTCTTGCGCACGAAATCGCCGAGGCTGTCGGCGCCCCGCTCATCGAATGGCACGTCAAGTCCACCACCAAAGCCCAGCAGGGTCTCTACGAATATGACGCGGTGGCGCGGCTGCGCGACGGGCAGCTCGGCGATCCTCGGGTACACGACATCGCCAATTATATCCGTCGCGGCAAGCTATGGGAGGCGTTCACTTCGCCGGAGCTTCCGGTCCTCCTCATCGACGAGATCGACAAGGCCGATATCGAATTTCCGAACGACCTCCTTCAGGAGCTCGATCGGATGGAATTCCACGTTTACGAGACGGGGGAGACGGTGAAAGCCAAGGAGCGGCCGATCGTCGTCATCACGTCCAATAATGAAAAGGAGCTGCCGGATGCGTTCCTGCGCCGCTGCTTCTTCCACTATATCAAATTTCCCGACCGCGACACGATGCAGGCGATCATCGACGTGCATTTTCCCGGCATCCAGAAGATGCTGGTCAGCAGGGCGATGGACATCTTCTACGAGGTGCGCGAGGTGCCCGGGCTCAAGAAGAAGCCGTCTACGAGCGAGCTCATCGATTGGCTGAAGCTCCTCCTCCACGAAAGCATGCCGCTCGAGGTGCTGCAATCCCGCGATCCGCACAAGGCGATCCCGCCGCTGCACGGCGCCTTGCTCAAGAACGAGCAGGACGTGATGCTGTTCGAACGCCTTGCCTTCATGGTGCGGCGAGGAGGCTGATCAGCGCATCGCCTCGTCGCGGTAGGCGAGCTCGAAATTTCCCCAGCGGCGGCCGTGAATCCGCATCGGCACGAACACATTCTTGACGGGGAGATAAGTGCCCCCGCCAAGATTCATCCGATATGTGACCAGCATCGCCTCGCTCTCGCTCTCGATCGCGCGGCGAGTGGCGTCGTCGAGGAAGTTGCGACGGTTGCGGCAATTGGCGGCGTTCCACTTCGGATCCGGTCCCTGCGGCTGCGAACGTGCGCTGATGTGGGTCGGAAGATAGCCGTTGATGTCGCTTATGACGGCGCCGATGTGACGAGGGTCCGAGGCCATGAGGCTGTCCAGCACGGGGCGGACATGGGCGTCCGCGAATTCGCAGAAGCGGGTTTGCCATTGGATCGGATCGGTACCCGGCATCGGCACATAATCGGTGTCGAACACGGCCTCCTCGC
This sequence comes from Pseudomonadota bacterium, assembly GCA_030777185.1. Classification (GTDB taxonomy): domain Bacteria; phylum Pseudomonadota; class Alphaproteobacteria; order Sphingomonadales; family Sphingomonadaceae; genus Allosphingosinicella. Next base: position 2,387 of record JALYGI010000457.1, on the reverse strand, counting down.
TGATCTCGCCGCGCTCGATCGCACGTTCGATCGTCCGCTCGAGATCCCGACAGGTGGATTGGGTGCGTTCGATGAAGTCGGTATCGTCGATCCTGACACCGCAGCTGGCAAGCCGGTCGAGCATGTCGCCCGACAGCCGCTCGAGCTGCGACAGACGCTCCTGCGCCTGGTGGAGCTGGCCGCCATTGGCGCGCGCGTCGGAGGCAAAGGAGCTGAGCGCACCCTTTACGCTGTCGACGCTCTGCTGGATGACCGCCGTGGATTGCGCGATGCCGTCGGTCTGATGATCGACCATTGCGACAAGGTCGGCGACGTCGCGAACCGTGTTGTTGATAGTGGTGAAGCTCGATTGAGCGACTCGGCTGCGGCCAACGCCCGTCTTGATCTCCGAGGTGACGAGCTCTGCTTCGCGGGTGAGCGACGCCACCGTCGAGGCGATCTCGCTGGTGGCGGTGCGCGTTTCGTGGGCAAGCTTCTTCACTTCGGCGGCAACCACCGCGAAGGAGCGCCCCGCCTCCCCTGCCCGCGCTGCTTCGATGGTGGCGTTGAGCGCGAGCATGTTGGTCTTGCTGGCGATGCTCTCGATGCTCGAGGAGACCTTCTGGACCTGGCTCATCGCGTCGGCGAAGCCGCTCATCCGCTCGCCCAACTGGACGACGAGCTCGGTGAGGCCGCTGAAAACTTTGATCGTGTCCTCGATTGCGGCGCGTCCGGCGCCGAGCTTCTCGCGCGCCTGCTCGGCGAGCATCCGGGCCTCGTCGGTGGAATCGGCGACGCGGGCCTGGTCCTGAAGAAGCCGCGTGGTGATGTCTTCGAGCGTGTCGAGCGTCTTGAGGTTGGACGAGATCCGGTCCGAAACGCCGGCCACATAGCCCGACACGTCGCTGCATTCGATAGCCAGCGAGCCGCAGTTTCGAGCCACGATGTTGATCGCGTTCCCGTCAGGCTGCTCGGTTGCTGAACTTGCCACACCCATCCCCATCAATGCATTCGAGAAGATGGTCTAAGGGGCATAGGTTGAAAGGCCGTTAACCAGCGGCATTGGCTTGTGCGGCGGGCTTGAGTTAGGAACAGCCATGTTCTTCTCCTTCATCGACGAGCTGCGCGCGGCCGGCATCCAGGCATCTCTCAAGGAGCATCTGACCTTGCTCCAAGCGCTCGACGCGGCGGTGATCGAGGCGCGGCCGGAGGAATTCTACTATCTCGCGCGGGCGACCTTCGTGAAGGACGAGAGCCTGCTCGACCGGTTCGATCAGGTGTTCGGAAAGGTCTTCAAGGGAATCGCCACCGATTACGGCACCGAGGCGGTGCCGATCCCGGAGGATTGGCTGCGCAAGGTCGCCGAGCTCTACCTCACGCCGGAACAGATGGAGGAAGTGAAGTCGCTCGGCTCGTGGGAAGAAATCATGGAGACGCTGAAGAAAAGGCTGGAGGAGCAGCAGGGACGGCATCAGGGCGGGAGCAAATGGATCGGCACCGGCGGCACCTCCCCCTTCGGCCATGGCGGCTACAATCCGGAAGGCGTCCGGATCGGCGGAGAGGGCAAGCATGGCCGCGCGATCAAGGTGTGGGACAAGCGCGAGTTCAGGAATCTCGACAGCTCAAAGGAGCTTGGCACCCGCAATATCAAGGTCGCGCTTCGGCGCCTCAGGCGCTTCGCGCGCGAGGGCGCGGCCGACGAGCTCGACATTGACGGAACGATCGATGGCACAGCCCGTAAAGGTTGGCTCGATATCCGGATGCGGCCGGAGCGGCACAATGCGGTGAAGCTGCTCCTGTTCCTCGACGTAGGCGGATCGATGGACCCGCACGTCAGGATCTGTGAGGAGCTGTTCTCAGCCGCAACCGCTGAGTTCAAAAACCTAGAATTCTTCTACTTCCACAATTGCGTTTATGAGGGCCTGTGGAAGGACAATCGCCGCCGCTTTGCCGAGCGAACGCCCACCTGGGACGTGCTCCACAAATATGGCCACGACTATAAGCTGGTCTTCGTCGGCGATGCCTCGATGAGCCCCTACGAAATCACGCATCCGGGTGGATCGGTGGAACATTATAACGAGGAGGCCGGCGCGGTCTGGCTGCAGCGGATGGCGAACACCTACCCCTCCGCGGTCTGGCTCAACCCCACGCCCGAGCAATATTGGGGATACAGCCATTCCACCCAGCTCATCCGCGAACTCATGCAGGACCGCATGTACCCGCTGACCTTGGCGGGCCTCGACGATGCAATGCGAAGCTTGAGCCGGAAGAGCTGACCGATTTTGTTGCGTCAGCGCCCAGACGAGCAAGCGCCCACCCGCCGCCCGGTCATCTTCCCGCTGAAGGTCATGCGGCCATTGTCGCCTACCGCCGACGTAGCGAAATCGACTTCATAGCTGTCGCGGCTG
>JALYGI010000456.1 GCA_030777185.1 Pseudomonadota bacterium | reverse complement strand
GTTCTTCTTGTAATAATCCTGGTGGTAGGCTTCCGCCGGATAGAAGGTCGCGGGCGGCAGGATCAAGGTGGCGACGGGTTTCCCGAGTGCGGCCGCCGCCTTCGCCTTGGCGGCAGCGGCGATCTGGCGCTGCCTGGCATCGGCGACGAAGATGGCGGAGCGGTATTGATCGCCACGGTCGCAGAATTGACCACCGGCATCGAGCGGATCGATGGTGCGGAAGAAGCGGTTCGCAAGCGCCGCGTAGCTCACCTTGGACGGATCGTAGACGACTCGGACCGCCTCGATATGGCCGGTACCGCCCGCAGAAACCTGCTCATAGGTCGGCTTGGCCACCCTCCCACCGATATAGCCGGACGTGGTCGAGAGGACGCCTGGGATCTTGTCAAAATCGGATTCGGTGCACCAGAAGCAACCGCCGGCAAACACCGCCTGCGCACGCTGGCTGGGAGCTTGTGCCGCAGCCGGCGCGGCAAGAGCGGAACCGGCGGCGATCAGGACGAACAGATAACGCATCGAAGTTTTTCCTCGGTCGATTGGTAGCCTTCAAGCGGCAACGAACTTCATCGCCACGCCGTTCATGCAGTATCGTTGGCCGGTCGGCGGCGGACCGTCGTCGAAAACGTGGCCGAGATGGCCCCCGCAGCGGCGGCAATGCACTTCGGTGCGCGAGCCGAAGAAGCCCGGATCCTCCTTCGTTCGCACCGCACCGGGGATCGGCGCGGTGAAGCTGGGCCAGCCCGTCCCGCTTTCGAATTTCGCGTCAGAGGTATAGACCGGAAGCGCACAGCCCGCGCAGGCATAGGTGCCGCGGCGATGCTCCGCGTTCAGCGGCGAGCTGCCCGCACGTTCCGTGCCTTCTTCCCGAAGCACCGCATATTGCTGGGGCGTGAGGATCTCGCGCCATTGTTCGGGTGACTTGGTCACTTCGAAGGTTTCCGCCGGCGCCGCCTCTCCCCTGCGGGTGCAGCCGCCGATCACAAAGGCGCCGAGCGCCGCAGCCGCGCTTCCGATGAAGGTCCGCTTTGTCACTCCGCCCTCCATGTGCTTGGCCTCTTCATGATCGTTCAGCCCTATTTCGCTGGGACGGGTCCTCGGGTTACAGGGGCTTCGGAGGACGGCCTGACGAACGAGAGCGGAATTGCGGCGGAGAGCCGGTGGGGCGAGCTGCTCGCCGCGGCGCAACGGGGCGACGCCGGAGCTTATCGCCTGTTCCTCGCCTCGATCACGCCGTTCGTCCACGGCATCGCGCGCAGGCGCACCGGGTCGGAGGACGGGGCCGCGGACATCGTGCAGGACGTGCTGCTGACGGTTCACCGCGTCCGGCACACCTATGAGCCCGGGCGGCCGGTAAAGCCCTGGCTCGCCGCCATTGCCGTTCGGCGATCGATCGACGCGATGCGAAGGCGCGGACGCATCGGCGCGCGCGAAGTGCATAATGAGCCAGCCTATGAAACCTATGCCGATCCGCAAGCGAACAGGCAGGAGGCCGGCGATCCGACGCGGACGCTCGCGCAAATGACCGGCGGCCTGTCGAAGGGCCAGAAGGAGGCCTTGGAATTGGTGAAGCTCAAGGAAATGTCGCTCGCCGAAGCCTCCGCCGCGTCGGGCCAGTCGGTGGCATCGCTCAAGGTCAATATCCACCGCGCCATCAAGAAGATGCGGCTCATGCTGCCGAAGGACCCGCACGGATGAGCCCGGGGCGGACCGACGATCTGATCAACACGCTCGCAGCCGATGCGCGCCCCGTTCGGCCGCTCGCCTCGCCACTGAAGCGCGCGGCGCCGATCCTCGGTCTGCTCGCGCTGGGCGCTGGGCTTGCCATTTCTTTCCTTGGCGACTGGAGCCAGCTTCGCGGCCGATATGCAGGCCGCGAGGACATGCTCGTCCTCGAATCGGCCGCCATGGCGGCGACTGCGGTGCTTGCCATTATTGGCGCATTCTTCGTCTCCATCCCCGGCAGTTCGAGATGGTGGCGGCTTGCTCCGATTCCGCCCTTCCTCCTGTGGCTGGTGCTGAGCGGTGCCGGCTGCTACAGCGATCTGGTTCGCAGCGGCCCCTCCGGCTGGAACATCGGCCCTAGCATCGATTGCCTGATCTTCATCCTTGCCGTGAGCCTGGTCATGGGCGCACCGCTCATCTGGCGGCTGTCGCAGGCGTTGCCGATCGATCCCGTTCCCGTGGCGCTGCTCGGCGGCCTCGGCACTGCGGCCGCGGCAGCGTTCATGCTGCAATTCTTCCATCCCTTCGCGGTGACCTTCCTCGATCTCGCCGTGCATGTCACCGCGATCGGGCTCGTCGTCGGAGCCACGGCGCTGATCAACCGCCGCGCATTGTCACCGGCGTAACCTTCGCCGTTCCGGCCGCGAATTCGAAAGAATCGTAATTCGGAGACTATCGTGGCGCTCTCTCGTTCAACCCGACTGCATTTCCTCACCGCCCTCGCTGCGTCTTCGTTCACCGGCTCGGCTTTGGCGGCCGACGCGACCCATCCCACCGTGGTTGAGCTGTTCCAGAGCCAGGGCTGCTCCTCCTGCCCGCCGGCAAACTCCGTTCTCAATTCCATCGCCGACCGGCCCGACATCCTGGCGCTGAGCTTTGCCGTCACCTATTGGGACCGGCTTGGCTGGAAGGATATCTTCGCCCACCCCGCCTTTACCGCGCGCCAGTGGGAATATTCGAAAGCCGGCGGGCGCACGCACGTGTCGACGCCGCAGATGATCGTCAACGGCCGCGGCGTGCTGGTCGGGAGCAACAGGGGCCAGGCCGAGGCGTTCATCAAGCGCTTCGACCGCGGCGCCTCCGGTCCCACCATCGCAACTTCCGACGGCCGGATCGGCATCGGCAAGGGGGGCGCGGCCCGGCCCGCCAATGTCTGGCTGGTCCGCTACGATCCCCGCGTCCATCAGGTGCCGATCCGTGCCGGCGAGAATGGCGGGCGCACCCTTCCCCACAAGAACATCGTCCGCGAGGTTTATCTACTCGGCAAATGGACCGGCGAGGCGGCCTCTTTCGCCATGCCCGCCTCAGCAAGCGGCTCCTACAAATCAGCGATACTGGTGCAGGACGGCCCCGGCGGCGCGATCCTCGCGGCGCGGAGGCTCTAAGCCTGCGGCGGCGCCGCGTAGCGCTTCCGCCGAAGGCGTGAATTACGCTCTCTGATATGGGCCTGCCGCCGGTAATCCTCGGATGAGTCCCGTCCTGCATCGCCGCGGCAAGTACCACTTGTGGCCGCACACCCCTTCCTTTATAGGACGGCCCGTCCAGCGGGCGGTAAGCGCCTGCGGAGGCTCAGCATAAGCGCTTCTGGATTGATGGCGACAAGCGCCCGATCCGGACGCGCTCTTTTTGCTTATCCGCTCCGGCGCCTTCGCATCGCACCCGCCCGTATGGACACCGCGACCGGCATGGGGCCGCCGCGGCAGTCGGGCTAAAAGACCAGGGGAGACAACCCCCGGCCGGCAAAACAAACACGAAGGAAAGACTTGTTTATGGCGACAGCGGCAATGCCGACCCGCGATGATTTCGCGGCAATGCTCAATCAATCCCTCGGCGGCGAGAATGAAGGCTTCGAAGGCCGCGTCGTCAAGGGCACCGTCACTGCGATCGAGAATGATCTTGCGGTGATCGACGTTGGCCTCAAGTCCGAGGGCCGCGTGCCGCTGCGCGAATTCGCCGCACCGGGCCAAAAGGCCGAAATCAAGGTCGGCGATGAGGTTGAAGTCTATGTCGACCGCGTCGAGAACCACCAGGGCGAGGCGATGCTCAGCCGCGACCGCGCGCGCCGTGAAGCCGCCTGGGACAAGCTCGAGGCCGAATATGCGGCCGGCAATCGCGTCGAAGGCGTGATCTTCGGCCGCGTCAAGGGCGGCTTCACGGTCGACCTCAACGGCGCCGTCGCCTTTTTGCCGGGTAGCCAGGTCGACATCCGCCCGGTACGCGACGTCACGCCGCTGATGGACATCCCGCAGCCCTTCCAGATTCTGAAGATGGACCGCCGTCGCGGCAATATCGTCGTCTCGCGCCGCGCCATTCTTGAAGAAACCCGCGCCGAGCAGCGTTCCGGCCTCATTCTGTCGCTTGCCGAGGGCCAGGTCGTCGACGGCGTCGTCAAGAACATCACCGATTACGGCGCCTTCGTGGACTTGGGCGGCATCGACGGCCTGCTCCACGTCACCGACATCAGCTACAAGCGCGTCAATCACCCATCCGAGGTGATCAACATCGGCGACACGGTTCGAGTCCAGATCGTCCGCATCAACCGCGAGACGCA
>JALYGI010000455.1 GCA_030777185.1 Pseudomonadota bacterium | reverse complement strand
TATCTGCGCTTTCCGGACGAGGGCCACGGCATCGCCCGCCTCGCCAACCGCGTCCACGGTTATCGTCGCATCGCCGCCTTTTTGGAAGAACGCTTCGGCTTGAGCCGCTGACCGCCGCACTGCTGATTTGGGGTCAAGCCGCTACATGTGGCGCGCTAGACAGACGACACGCCTATTATGCCGCCGGGGTGCGCGGGTGCCGGCACGATGAGCCGACACCCTTCCCGCTCAACGGCCGGTGCGTTGCCCATTGAGCACGCGTGCTCCGCGGTGAACGGTGAGGCGGTTCACCTCGCCATTTTCCGGGTGGAAGACAACGCGCATATTGCCTCGGTCGATGCGGAACTCAGTCGTTGATACCGGTCGCAGCGGCATCGGAGGCTGCCCGGCCGGCGTGATCGTGAGCCAGCCATTCTCTCCGGGGCTGACCGTCAGGACCAAAGTCTCGGTCTGGAAGGTGCCGAGATAGGATTGCAGGACGGCGGCGGGGACAGCGACCGGCCGCGGGAGAGCTCCGGTCCGGACCGCCCGCTCCGGCTCCGCCCCCTCGATGCTGTGGATCTCGATCGCCGGCGGGGCTCCGGCGGCGGGGCGAATAAGCCGGAACCAGGTGAGCTCGCCAGGCCCGAAGAAGAAGCGGTCCCCGCCGGCAGCGAAAACTTCCCGCTCCTCGTCGCCCCGCCCGAGAAAGAGCTTCCCGCCGCGCGAGAAAAAGAGCGTCGGCTTTCCGGTGGCGCCCCCGTAGCTGCCGAACAGCGGCTCGAGCGCGGCCGGATCGGCGTCGGCGCGGGTAAAAGCCGGAACCGGCCGGCCGAGCGCCAGTGCCGCCAGCCGCCGCGTCAGGGAGCTCGGATCGGTCGCCGGCTTGTCGCTGTTGGCGAAGACGGCGACGAACAGGTCTTCGGAGGGCACGTAGACGCTGTCCGTGTCGAGCCCTCGGCCGGCGCCGCCATGAACCAGAGCGAGGCGGCCGCGGATCTGGCGGAGGCGCAGCCCGAAGCCGTAAGGTTGGGTCGATCCGTCGGCGAGCCGCGCAGGGCGGATCATCTCCTGGTAAAGAGCCGGGCTGACGACGCGGCCATGGTGAAGCGCTTGCGCCCATTTCGCAAGGTCTGCAGAGCTCCCGACGAGACCGCCCGCGGCGTGGCCGAGGCTCGGATGGGCGCTACCGGCCAGCTGCGTCTCCCCCTTCTCGTTCGTATAGCCGCGCGCAATGCCGGGCGTCGGCTCCCCAAGCGGCCCGTAGGCGATCGATCGGAGGCCGAGCGGCCGGGTAATCCGCTCCGCTAGGACCTCGTGCCAGGCCTTGTCCGTCACCTTCTCGACGATCGCGCCGAGCATCATGTAACCGGTATTGTTGTATTCCCAGCTCGTCCCCGGCTCGGACTTGGACCCCAGCTTGCTGGCTTCCGCGATCAGGTCGGCGGTGGTGAAGGGGCGCGTGCCGGCCCGAACGATCCAGCCGGGCACCTTGGTATAATCGTGGATTCCCGACATGTGGTTGAGGAGCTGGCGAACCGTCGCTCCGGCGCCGGGCTGCGGAAAACTGGGGAAGAAGCGCGCGACCGGATCGTCGAGCGAGATGCGACCGTCGGCCACCAGCTGGAGGACCATCGCGGCGGTGAACTGCTTCGCGATAGAGCCCAGCTTGAAAACGGTGTCGGGCGTTATCGGGCGGCGTTTCTCCAGATCCGCAAGGCCGCGCCCGGCCGCGTAAATGACTTCACCGCGGCGCGTGGCGACGACCGCGGCTCCGGGTCCGTCGGCCGGAAAGGAGGCGGCGAGAAGAACGTCGGCCTCCGCTTTGAAATCTGCCGGCCTGACCATGGCCGGGGTGGCGGCGGCCGCAATCGCAGCGGTTGACGCAGTCGCGAGCGCAAGACTTCCGAAGAACTTCAAAAGTTTCATGTTGATGTACCCCTTCATTCGCGCGCGAGCACCCGCCCCCGCGCCGTTGATGAAATGCCTGGTGATCTGAGGCGTCAGCCCTTCTGAGCGGAGCCGGTCGCCTTCGCCTCGCGTGCGGCTTTCCGGAACAAGGCGGCCGAAAGCAGCCACAAGCCGGCAAAGGCCGCGCTGAGGACGGCACCGTGTCCGTCGGTGGAGAGGCCACCGAGCGCGACCGCGAGATGCGCTACCGCGGCGGCGATCATCGTGTGCGCCATGGCCGCTGCCCGGAAGCGCGCCGCGATCGAGCCGAGCAGCGCGAGGCCGATGATGCCGAGGAAGAGGAGGTTGTAGGAATTGTCCTCATCCCCGATCATTCCGACCGCGCCATTGGACCACAGGATGAGGAAAGCCGCCGCAAGGGCAAAGCCAATTGCGGCGCGATAGGCGCGGTTCCGCGACATCCTCACCGCCAGCTCCAAAGCTAAGCCGACGCTGCCGATGAGAACCCCCGCGAACACGAAATCGCTCGCCGTCCAATTGACCTCGGCGGTGAACTGCATCGCCACCAGCGGCAGGAGCAGGAGGAGCGCCGCAAGGCTCCAAGCCGCGATCCTCCACGGGTTCATGCGCCCTCCGTCCTCGATGTTTGCTTCGATCGTCACTGTCTTGTCTCCTTGCCTGAACGCAGCGTCTATGCCCGCGGCGGCGGGTGAGCGGCATGAGCAAGTCCTGAGCTTTTGCTGAAATCCGCATGAGCGGGGTGAGGTGCTGGGACAGAGCCGTTTCCCCGTGCTAGCGAAAGGCGCGATGGCACCCGGCAGCTTCCGTTTTGACCGCTTCGTCCTTGATCCCCGCGATCGCCAGCTCCGGGAGGAAGGCGTGCCGGTCGAACTCAACGCCCGCTATCTCGACGCGCTCTCCCTGCTGTTGCGGGAAGCAGGCAGGCTCGTCTCGAAGGACCGCTTCCTCGAGGAAGTGTGGCGCGGCGTGCCCGTGACCGACGAGGCCCTGACCCAGTGTGTCAGGACGCTTCGGCGGCAACTCGGCGACGACGCGATCAGGCCGCGCTTCATTGAGACGGTGCCGAAGCACGGATACCGATTCATCGCACCCGTCGAAATCGTCGAGAACGCCCCCGTTCCCGCGTCGGAAGGGGCGCCGGAACCGGCCGGCGAGCCCAGCTGGTCGTGGCGCAACTTCCTATTAGTCGGGGGGGCGGGGACGATCGGCGCAGGAGTGGCGGGTGTCGTCGGCGGCCTTGCCTACGGCTTCGCCGGCGCTGCGCAGCCGCTCGGCCCCGGAATGGGCGCGGCCTCCGTGCTGCTCGTCCTCCTCTGGCTAACGATCGCGGCGGCGCTGATGGGAGGCGCAGGCGTGAGCTTCGGGATCGCCGCAGCCCAGCTCGCCGGCGGGCCTCGATGGTCGATCGTTGGAGGCGCGCTCGGCGGGATGTTCGTCGGCGGCAGCGTCAAGCTGCTCGGCGCGGATGCGTTCAACCTGCTGCTCGGCCGCTCGCCCGGTGACATTACCGGGGCACCCGAGGGCCTGCTGCTCGGCGTCGGCGTCGGCCTTGGAGCGTGGCTGGAAAGCCGCGCCGCCTCCGCCTCGTCGTTCCGGCGCAGCATTGCCGTGGCAGGTATCGCCGGTGCGAGCGGCGGCCTCCTAGTCGCCCTTGCCGGCGGTCAGCTGATGGCAGGAAGCCTCGATTTCCTGGCGCAGGCCTTTCCAGGTTCGCGGCTCCGCTTGGATGCCCTCGGGAACCTCTTCGGCGAAAGTGGCTTCGGCCCGATCAGCCGGATTGTGACGGCCGGCCTCGAGGGCGCGCTGTTCGGAGCCGGCATCGTCGGCGCAATGGTCTTGGCTCGGCGGAGCATGAATGGGAGCAGCTAGCATTTCGGTGAGCTAAGAGCATATCCACGAAGTTATCTGGCGCTACGCAGCCGGTGCTACGTTGTCTGGTGACTGCAAAAAATGCGGGAACCTTTCCTCAGCTAACGACTCTGATGTCACTGGCGCATGCCATTCCGCGGAGTGCGTTTTTCGAAGGAGACGATGACGGCAAGGAGCAAACGAGGAGACCATGCTGCGCCCTCTGATATTCAGTAGCTTCGCAATCGCTCTGGCCGCCGCGCCGGCCCAAGCGCAGAACGTGTTCATCGCCGACCTGCGCGGCTCCAGTGAGGTCCCGCCCGCTGCCTCCCCCGGGAGCGGCTTCGCCCTCGTTCTTTTCGATCGCACCTTCCAGAACATGACCGTGCGGACGACCTTTTCGGGCCTGGTTGCCAATACCGTGGACGCGCATATCCATTGTTGCGTTCCACCCACCGCCAATGCGGTGGTTGCGATCGGCTTCAGGCCCGCAGGCTTCCCGCTCGGCGTTACGGGAGGCCAGTTCAGCGCCACCTTCGATCTCAACAATCCGGCCGTCTACAACCCACCGTTCAGGACTGCCAATGGCGGCACTGCCGCCTCTGCCCGCACGGCGCTGGTGAACGGCACCCAGGCCGGCCTCTCTTATGTCAACATCCACACCAGCCGCTTCCCCGGCGGCGAGCTCCGCGGCCAGCTCTTCACCGGCGGCGACCTGACCCCGCAGGCTTTGACGCTCCTGCCGGAGGTGGCGCTGCAAACGGCGGAGTTCCAGGACGGCGTCATCCGGCGGCACCTGCACCACGCCCGCCGCGGCGAAAGCGGGCCCGACGGGCAAAGCGCCGCGCTCGGCGATGGGAGGGTCGGACTGTTCCTGAGCGGGGGCCTCCGCTTCGGCGCGTTCGACGAGCGCGCCAACCGGCCGCGGGTCGCCCTCGGGTCGAGGGGCGTGATCGGAGGCATCGACTACCGGCTGGGCCCCGCCACGCTCATCGGCGCGATGGCCGGCTACGACTCTTCGGAGGCGCGGCTGACGCCGACCAGCCGGCAGAGCCATGTGAAGAGCTGGTTCGCGGGCGGCTATGGCTCGACGGCGCTCGGTCCTGCCTTTCTCGACCTCTACGCCTCCTACACCAGATCGGACTACGATCTCTCCCGCCGCATCTCGGTTGCGACCTTCACGGCCGAGAGCCTGGCCGAGACGGAAAGCGAGCAGTGGATGCTCAGCGGCACGGCCGGCCTCAGCCTCAGGGCTTCCGCGCTCGACGTCGAACCCTATGTGGGCGCCCGCTATGTGAGCCTGGACCTCGACCCCTTTACCGAGACCGGCAACATTGCGGCGCTGACGATCGGCGGCACCGATATGGAGTCGCTGGAATCGATCGTCGGGCTGCGTGTGGGCGCCGACATTCCAGTGGGCGCGGCGGCGTTCCGGCCGTCGGTTCGAGCCGAGTGGCGCCACGAGTTCCAGAACGATGAACCTCGGCTGATCGGCGGATCATTCGGCGGAGCCGCCCCGTTCGACTTCATGACGACTCCGCTCCGCGACGATCATGCGGTGGTGGGGGCGGGTTTTTCGGTGGCGGGCGGAGGCCCCCTGTCCCTGGCCGTGGACTATACTGGGCAGCTCGGCGGCGGCTACGACATACACGCACTCACGGGCGGACTGCGACTTTCTTTTTAACTGTCGCCGAGGCGGTGGAGCGACGATCTCCGTTTTGAGTCGCAAGTAGACATGTGCGTGGAGCTCCGGTTCACGTCCGCTTTCGCCGGTCCTTCGCGCGGAAGCGGACGGTCCGCTGATGGCCAAAGGCGGGCGTTGAGGCAGGAACGTCTACGAAGCGCGAAGCGCACATAACCGCGGCCTACGGAGAGGAAATCGTTCGCGGGCGGCGCGACGGGTTCCTGAGGTGGTGACAGCGCTACCTACGAAGGTATTCGCGCGATGCTCGCTTGATGAATATCTCGCCGCCACCCCCGATTGGCGCGCCACCGTCAGGCGAGTTCTAGCCGAACCAAAGCTTACGGTCGCCGTGCTCAACCTGGTCGATCTGGCGGAGCCCGGCGGACTCCTCGATGAGCTTTTCACCGCCGGCTATGAAATCAACGGACCAGCTTGGAAATAAAGGACCGGGTCATTCCGCTTTGGCGGCAGTGCGTAGCGTAGGTGGAGCACCATCTCTGAAAACGTGGTGATGCTCAACCGAGCGGGAGATCGCGAAGCCGTCCCAGCTCATTGGGGAAATGCCGGACTGGCTGGCCGTCGAGGTGATGCTCGTTCTGAGCCTGAAGCTAATCTAACGTTCAATGACGCAGGAAGCATCTCGGAAGGGAGACGTTCGTCGATGGATTCGTGTGCCTCAACCCTTATGGTTCGAAGAGACGCTTTATCGCGCTCCCCCCCGGATGACATAGCGGTCATCGACAGGATTCCTCAGGCCCCGACATAGCTTTCGTTTTTTTAGGAGCACCGCGCATGGTCCCGAAGTTTGCACTCATCCCGATTGCGTTCGGCTTTCTCGCCCAGGCCTCGCCAGGCGCCGCGTGCACGACTGTTCTCGCGCCGTGCACGAGGGACTTAGGCGGGAGCTTCGGACTGATCCGCCAAGCTCGGCCGGCGCAGGTCTACGTTGACGCTGGCGCGGACAAGGCGGTCCGGCACGTAGCGGACAATTTCGTGAAAGACCTGACTCGCGTCGCCGGCAAGCGACCCGTTTTTCTGAGTGACGTTGAATCTGCGAGAGGCGAGCTCGTCGTCATCGGTGTCTTGGGTCAAAGTCCGGTGATCGATCAGCTCGTTCGATCGGGCAAGATCGCGGCGGCCGATCTGGCCGGCCGATGGGAGGCCTTCCGCCAGATCGTGGTGGACGAGCCGTTCCCGAATGTCAGGCGTGCGCTAGTGATCGTCGGATCCGACCGCCGTGGCGCCATATTCGGCACCTACGACATCTCCCAGAAGATCGGCGTCTCGCCCTGGCATTGGTGGGCCGATGTTCCCGTCGAGAAGCGGAGCAACCTCTTCCTTATGGCAGGTTCGCGCCGGGACGAGCCGCGGGTCAAGTACCGCGGCTTCTTCATCAACGACGAGGAGCCGGCGTTCGGCAATTGGGCACGCGAGAAGTTCGGAGGGATCAACGCAAAGCTCTACGAGCATGTCTTCGAGCTCAATCTGCGGCTCAAAGGCAATTACCTATGGCCGGCCATGTGGGGCAAGGCGTTCAACGACGACGATCCGGGCAACATGGTCTTGGCCGATGAGATGGGCATCATCATGGGCACCTCGCACCATGAGCCGATGATGCGGGCCCAGGACGAGTGGCACAGGAACAAGGAAAGGGGCATCACCGGCGGAGCCTGGGACTACACGAAGAATGCGGAGAAGCTTCGCACCTTCTGGCGCGGCGGGATCGAGCGCATGGTCTCGAAACCAGCCGGCGGGGCCTATGAGAGCTTGGTGACGATCGGCATGCGCGGCGACGGTGACGAGCCGATGACGGAGGGAACTGCCATCGAGCTTCTGGAGCGGATCGTTTCCGACCAGCGCCGGATCATTCAAGACGTCACCGGCCGGCCGGCTTCCGAAACCCCGCAGGTCTGGGCGCTCTACAAAGAGGTTCAAGATTATCACGACAAGGGCATGAAAGTGCCGGAAGACGTCCTCCTCCTCTTCGCCGACGACAATTGGGGGCAGATACGGCGGCTCCCGACCCGGGACAGGGAGCGCAAGGGCGGCTACGGCGTCTATTACCACTTCGATTATGTCGGCGGCCCGCGAAACTACAAATGGCTGAACACGAACCAGATCGAGAAGGTCTGGCAGCAGATGAACCTCGCCTATGAAAGCGGCGCAGACGACCTCTGGATCGTCAATGTCGGCGATATCAAACCGATGGAATTCCCGCTCACCTTCTTCATGGACATGGCCTGGAACCCGGAAGCGATGACGCTCGATGCGCTTTCGAAATATCCGGAGCAATGGGCCGCGGAGACGTTCGGGCCGGCGCAGGCAAAGGGTATCGGGCGGCTGCTGACCGACTATTCCAAGCTCGCGGCCAGGCGTAAGCCTGAGCTGGTCGACGCGGGGAGCTTCCGGTTGGGGAACGGGACCTCGGAGGGCGGCGAGTTCGGCAAGATGGTCCTGGAGTGGCAGGCGCTGGAACGCGCCGCGCGGGCGGTCCGGCGGAAGATCGGTGCAGATCAGGCCGACGCTTATTTCCAGCTGGTCCAACATCCGATCATGGCGATGTCGAACCTCTACACGATGCACTATAACGTTGCGCAAAACCGTCGGCTTGCAGCCGCGAACGACTGGCGCGCCAACGCCTTCGCGGAAGCCGCCGGGGCGGCCTTCCGCCGCGATAGGGAAATCGCGGCAGCCTACCATGCAATGAGGGGCGGCAAGTGGAACCACATGATGGCGCAGACGCACATCGGCTACATGGGCTGGCAGCAGCCTGAGAAGGATGTAATGCCCGAGGTGAAGCGCGTCAGCGCGCCTGCGACCTCCTTTCTATCGGACCAGCATCAACCTCTCAGCCGCCTCGCCCGCGCGACTGCACCCCCCCGAAAGCAGCCTTACGTCTCGATCGAGGCACCGAACTTTAGCCGGGCCACCAATGGTCGGGGGCTCCTCTGGCGAGCAATTCCGCATTTGGGACGCACGCTCGGAGCCGTGGCAGCCTTCCCGCAGGGACGGCCTTCCACGAGCCCGAGCGACAATGTGCGCCTTGAATATGACATTGAGCTCGCCGAGCCTGCGGAGGCCAGCTTGCTCCTGTACATGGTCCCAACGCTCGACGTTCGCGGCTCGGGCGGGATCAGGATAGGTGTTTCAATCGATGACGGGCCGGTCCAAACTTTGAACTTCGACCTGATCCCGGACCAGCCGGCATGGTCAAGGGCGGTGAGCGAAAACGCACATATCGTGAAAGCGCCGCCGCAGCGGCTTTCGGCAGGACGCCACAGCATCAAGATCTGGCGGCTGGACGACAATGCCGTGCTTCAGAAGCTCGTGGTGGACTTGGGTGGGCTGCCGCCTACCTATCTCGGCCCCGAGCAGAACGTAAAGCGAGCGCCTCGGCGGCTCCGCTAAGCCTAGCCGCGGACTCCGATCAAGCAACAGCCCTGCGCAGGTCGCCTGCTCAATTGTTGACCGTGTGGACCCGCTCTTGCGCCTGGGCGGAAGATGAGGGCAACGCACCGCCGGCCCGAACTCCGGTCGCGCTATCGGCAGTGAACTCGGCGCTGAATGCGTCGTAGATCCTGCGCGCAGCCGTGGCGATCACGCCTGGTCGGTTGTCTCCGCCCCGCCCGAAAAAGACGACTGCGATCCGGCGACCCGTGGGCGTAGTCAAATAGCCGACGTCGCCGGTATAGCCGGCGAGGGTGCCCGTCTTGTTCTCCACCCTCGCGCCCGGTGGAAGAATGCCGCGGATGCGATTCGACCCGGTCCGGCAGCGGTACATCATGTCCAGCAGGAGCAACCGGCTCTCGGGTCTGAGGGCGCCGCCGGTGTCGATCAGCCGCAGCAAGCCCAGCATTGGTACTTTTTTTATCTAATCCCGGACGTCTCGCAGGTCCCGGCGCGCGCTGAGCAGCTGGGAGATGGTGCGGTCTATTCTGATGCCGGTCAGGCCATGCGCAAGCAGCCACCGGTCCACCGAAGTCGGTCCCCCGAGCATCGAGAGCAGCAAGTCGGTCGCCCGGTTGTCGCTGCGCGTTATCATCCTATCCATGAGTGTTCCGGCGGTCGCGCCGCCGATCATGTCGTGGAGGCTTCGGCGGCCCGCATCGACTTCGGCAAGGTAAGCTGCCGCGACCGCGATCTTCATGGTGCTCGCCATCGGAAAGCGCTGGCTGCCGTTGAAGCTGACGGTCTTTCCGGTCGCCAGGTCCATGGCGG
>JALYGI010000454.1 GCA_030777185.1 Pseudomonadota bacterium | reverse complement strand
GAACCTGGCGCGCTCCTCGGCCATTCGAACGCGAACTTGCTGTGCCACTCGCTCGAGCTCCGAGCGCAACCCTTTCATCTGTTCCTCAAAGTCCCGGCGTGCCCGCTCCATCTCCCGTCGGGCTTGTTGGAAAGGATCTTCAGGCATGGTGCAGTCGTCCGGCCGTTGCACTCCCATAACACAGTGAAAGCGGCCCCGCCAATGCTCCCGACCTGAGGCAACGAATTTCCGGAAACGGTGGATTGCCGACGCTCGGCAGGTTCCGCATTGCGGGTCAGAGGCCAGCATCCGGGCGCTCCCCCCGCTGCTTCGCGATTGCCTGGTAGGCAGCGCGGTGGCAACAAAAGCCTATGAAGAACATGGCCCTCCTGCCCGCACTCATAGGCTGCGCGGTTCTACCACAAGCGGCGCCAGGCGCGACGCCTGCGCTTCGCCAGCCGAATGGCAAATGGGTCTTGGACTACGGCGAGACGGCGTGCACCGCATACCGGAACTTCGGAAGCAAGGAGTCGCCGGTCGTGCTGGCCTTCCGTCCCTCGCCAAACGGATCCGTGGTCCGACTGTCCCTCGTCCGCGACGGACGCGTCGCCGTCCCGCATCACTTCCCTGTCACGACGAACATCTCGGAAAGTAGCGTGAAGACGACCGGCCTCCGCTTCGCATCGGCGGACCGCAAGGGCGAGATCATCTGGATCAACTTCGCACGGCCGCAGCTCGAAGGACTAAGCCGGGCCGGAGAGATCGCGATCACCGGCGGGCGCACGCTCAATGAGCGGTTTGCGCTGCCGGGCATGGCGGGGGTGCTAAAGGCTCTCGACACCTGCAACAGCAATCTTCGTGCCTATTGGAATATCGGTGACAGCGCATCGGTAATTGCCACCGCGGCGGCTCCCGCGAAATCTCCAGCCCATTGGGTGAGTAGCGGCGATTACCCGAAGCAGGCATTCGACGAGAATGCGAGCGGCATCGTGCAGTTCGTGCTTCTGATCGACGAGACTGGCAAGACTCGCGATTGCATGGTGGAGGACACGAGCGGGGTCGCCTCACTTGATGCTATGGCCTGTGTCATTCTGCGCGAGCGGGCGAGGTTCAAACCGGCACTGGATGTCGGCGGGAAACCCGTCCGCAGCTCGTGGACGAGCCGGGTCCGATGGATAATGCGATAGGAATATCCTGTACTCATTCAGAACCCGTCCACCTCTTTTGCCTCGCTCCGGCGGCAGGTGCGCCTTGTTCTGCGTGGTCCTCCCAACAACCGCACGAGCTAAGAACTTCGGCGGAGCGCTGAGTGAAGCTTTACCCTGTCCCCACTTTTTCGCGGTCTTTGGTGGACCTGCGTCTCGCGGGCGCTGAATGCCCGAAACGGGTGGAAAGCGGACTCGGCTGGGTTGACGATAGTGGTTTATGGCAAACTGCGACGCGGCTGCGGACGTTGATGCACCTGAGCCTCCGACGAAAAGGAAACCTCGTGAGTAAATGGATGGTGGCCTTCGGCATGTTCCTGGCCCTGGCCTGGGTCGTCTTGGCATTGATCACGGCCCAAGCTCTTATCGAGCTAGGGCCGGCGGAGGCTTTCAGAACCTTCCTCGGCGATTACCGCCACCCATGGCGAGCGCAATTCTACAGCGACTTTTCTCTCCACCTAGTGCTGACGGCAGCATGGGTTCTCTACCGCGCGCCAACGCCGGCGCTCGGAGCGGCCTACGCTTTTCTGGTGTTGAGCCTGGGCGCGCTCTTCACGATCCCCTATGTGTTGGCCGCCGCAGGCAAGGCCAAAGGAGAAGCCAGAGCCTTGCTCCTCGGCCGGCACGCCTGACAGCGAGCCTTCCCTGAGGTGGCAGCAATAAACTAAATCACACAATGTAGAAAGGCGCGGACAGCGGATGGACCGCACGTTCAAGAGACCATCCTTTTCAGAAGCGCCCCCCATGATCATGCCGACCCGACGGCCGCTGCGGTTCCGAATGTTCCGCAGGTAATCCAGAACTCCTCCGGTCGCTCGGGACGGCGGAGTGTTTTCCC
>JALYGI010000453.1 GCA_030777185.1 Pseudomonadota bacterium | reverse complement strand
AGAACGATATTCCCGTCGGGCCGGGGCGCGGCTCGGGCGCGGGATCCGTGGTCGCTTGGGCGCTCACGATCACGGATCTCGATCCGATCAAGCTGGGGCTGCTGTTCGAGCGCTTCCTCAACCCGGAGCGCGTGTCGATGCCGGACTTCGACATCGACTTCTGCGAAACACGGCGCGGCGAAGTCATCCGCTACGTCCAGCAGCGATACGGCAGCGACAAGGTTGCGCAGATCATCACGTTCGGAAAGCTGAAGGCGCGCGCAGTCCTCAAGGATACAGGCCGCGTCCTCCAGATGAGCTACGGCCAGGTCGACCGGCTCGCCAAGCTGATCCCGAACCACCCGACCGATCCGTGGACCCTCGACCGCGCGCTGAACGGCGTCTCCGAGCTGGCGACCGAATATAAGAACGATGCGCAGGTCCGGCGACTGTTCGATCTCGCCATGAAGCTCGAGGGTCTGCCGAGGCATAGCTCCACCCACGCGGCGGGCGTGGTGATCGGGGACCGGCCGCTCGATCAGCTCGTGCCGCTCTACCGCGACCCGCGGTCGGATATGCCGGTGACGCAGTTCGACATGAAATATGTCGAGGCGGCGGGCCTGGTGAAGTTCGACTTCCTCGGGCTGAAGACGCTGTCCGTCCTCCAGAAAGCCGTCCGGATGATCGCCGCGTCGGGCGCTGCCGTGGACCTCGACCGCATCCCCTGGGACGACCAAGGCGTCTACAAGCTCCTCCAGCGAGGCGAGACCGTCGGCGTGTTCCAGCTTGAATCGGAAGGCATGCGCCGCACGCTCGCGGCGGTGAAGCCGACCAGCTTCGAGGATATCATCGCGCTCGTCTCGCTCTATCGGCCCGGCCCAATGGACAATATCCCGATGTTCGGGGCCCGCAAGAACGGTCGCGAGCCGATCCAGTATCCGCACCCGATGCTCGAGCATGTGCTGAAGGAAACCTACGGCATCTTCGTCTACCAGGAGCAGGTGATGGAGGCCGCCAAGGTGCTGGCCGGCTACAGCCTGGGTGAGGCCGACCTCCTCCGTCGCGCGATGGGCAAGAAGATCAAGGCCGAGATGGACGCGCAGCGCGAGCGCTTCGTCACCGGCTGTGCTGCCAACCATATCAGCCGCCCCAAGGCCAACGAGCTGTTCGACTTGATCGACAAGTTCGCCGGCTACGGCTTCAACAAGAGCCACGCCGCCGCCTATGCTCTGGTCGCCTACCAGACGGCGTGGGTGAAGGCGCATTATCCGGTGGAATTCTACGCCGCCTCGATGTGCTTCGACATGGCTCAGACCGACAAGCTCGCCATCTTCGTCGAGGATATGCGGCGCCTTGAGATCGAGTGCCTGCCGCCGTCGATCAACGCCAGCGAAGCGGAATTCTCAGTGGAGCCGCTTGGGGAGGGCCGTGCCGTCCGCTATGCGCTCGGCGCGCTGAAGGGCGTCGGCGAGAAGGCGATGGAGCAGCTTGTCGAGGAACGGCGGGCGAACGGGCGGTTCAAGTCGCTCGACGACTTCGCCGAACGGGTCGACCCGCGCCTCCTCAACCGGCGCCAGATCGAAAGCCTTGCCGGCGGCGGCGCCTTCGACGATGTGGCGCCCAACCGCGCTGCCGTATTCGCGGCGGCGGAGACGATCCTCGCCCATGCTTCCAGCGCCGCCGAGGCACGTGTCAGCGGGCAGGGAGGATTGTTCGGCGGCGAGAGCAACGTCGTGCCGATCCGCATGCCGGCTTCCGCAACCTGGTCGCTCGCCCAGCGGATGAGCCAAGAGAAGGAGAGCTTCGGCTTCTATTTCTCGGCCCATCCGGTCGATCGCTACCGCCACCTCGTGGAGGCACATGGTGCCAAGAGCTTCGCCGATCTGGGCTCGCTGCCGGCCCCCGCCGACGGCGGCCGCTCGGCGGGGGTGATGGCCGGGCTCGTCGAAGATGCCCGCTGGCGCACGTCGGCCAAGGGGCGCCGCTATCTGATGGCGACGCTGTCAGACGCCTCGGGCCAATTCATCGCCACCGTCTTCGACGATGCCGTCGCTGCGCAGGTCGAGGAGGCGGCGAAGGCGGGCGGCTGCGGCCTTCTCAATGTGGAGCTCGACCGCCGGCCCGGCGAGGAAGCGCCGCGGGTCACCATCCGCTCGATCCAGTCGTTCGAGGCGCTGTCCAAGCGGACGCGCCTGCAGCTGACGCTCGAAGTTGAGGGGCCGGACATACTCCCTCGGCTTGCCGAGATCGTCGCGGGAAGCCGGGGCGGCAACGGGCAGCTTCGGCTTCGGACTATGCTCGATAATGGCCAGGCGGAGATCGTCCTCGGGCGCGATTTCCAGCTCGATGCCGAGCTTGCCGCACGGATCGAGCGCATCGAAGGGATCAGCAAGGTTCAGCTGTCGGTAGCCGAACCGCCGCGGCTTGCGCTTGTCTCCTAGCTGACCTTAGATTGCCTCCCTCAAAGTGGAGGATTTATGCTTGGTGGAATGCAGCACTGGCCGCTGAGGATCATGCGGCTGCTCGACCATGCGGAGCGTGAGCATGGCAGGCGCGAGATCGTTTCGCGTTACGCGGCGGGGAACACCGAGCGGACCGATTGGAGTGGCATAGCACGGGACGCGCGCCGGCTCGCCCGCGCGCTCGAGCGGCTCGGCATCCGGAAAGGCGATCGTGTCGGGACGCTTGCGATGAACCATGGCCGGCACCTCGTCGCCTGGTACGGCACGATCGGCATGGGCGGCATCCTCCACACGATCAATCCACGCTTGTTCGAAGACCAACTCGCCTACATCGCCAATCATGCCGAAGATCGCGTGCTCTTCTATGATCAGGCCTTCGCGCCGCTGGTCGAACGCATGAAATCGAAGTGGACGACGATTGAGCATTATGTCTGCTTCGACCCCGCTGAGGGCAGCGGGTTCGAGGAGCTGATCGCGGCGGAGAGTGACGACTATTGCTGGGTCGAAGGCGAGGAGCGGGAGCCTGCGATGCTCTGCTACACGAGCGGCACCACCGGCAATCCCAAAGGCGTGCTCTACGAGCATCGCTCGACCGTCCTCCACGCGATGATCGAGATCAGCACCGACTGTCTCGATCTATCCGCACGCTCCGTGGCCTTGCCCATCGTGCCGATGTTCCATGCCGCCGCGTGGGGCCTGCCGTTTGCGGCGCCGATCGTCGGCATCAAACTTGTCTTCTCAGCCGATTACACCCCGAGCGTCATGTGCGATCTGATGCGGAGCGAAGGGGTGACGCACAGCGCGGGCGTGCCGACGGTCTGGCTGGCGCTGATGCAATATGTCGACGCCACCGGATCCGATCTGGCGCCGCTCAAGGTGGTGACGATCGGCGGATCTGCAGCGCCGCGAGCGATGATCGAGTTCTTCGTCGATCGCGGCATCCGGGTTGGGCACGCCTGGGGCATGACGGAGATGTCGCCGATCGGCACCGTCGGCGCGCCGCCGGCGGACTGGGACCTGTTCAGCCGCGAGCAGCAGATCGACTATATGGCCCGGCAGGGAAGGGTGCCGTTCGGCGTCGAGCTGCGCATCGTCGACGACTCGGGCGCGGTGCTGCCGCGCGACGGCATCGCATCGGGGCGGCTCCAGGCGCGTGGCCCCTGGATCATCGAGCGCTATTTCAGGGATGAAAGCGGCCCCGCGGCCGATCCGGACGGCTGGTTCGACACGGGCGACGTCGCGGTCCTTCACCCCGACGGCACCATGCAGATCACCGACCGCGCAAAGGACGTGATCAAGTCGGGCGGCGAGTGGATCAGCTCGATCGAGCTTGAAAATGCAGCCTTGGGCTGCCCCGGTGTCGCGGAAGCGGCGGCGGTCGGCGTGCACCACCCGAAATGGGACGAGCGGCCGTTGCTGCTGGTGGTGAGGAATCCGGGCGCGGAGGTCACCCCCCAGACGATCCTCGCTCATCTTTCGCAGCATGTCGCCAAGTGGTGGCTGCCGGACGAAATATTGTTCGTTGACAGCCTTCCGCATACCGCCACGGGCAAGCTCCTCAAGACGGCCCTTCGAGAGCAATATAAGAATCACAAGCTGGCAAGCGCAGCCTGAGGACATCCTAGGCTCGCGCGGTTACGGCACGGCGGCTGGTGACTTGCCCTGAGGCCTTAGAACAATCGAAGCTGCGGCCCCTGCGGCGGTGAGAAAAGATCGGTGCGGAGCTTCACCCGCTCGTCGCCAAAGCCGTGCTTTTTCTTCGCGATCCTGAAGCGAGTCGCGAGGAGGTCGGCCCACGGTCCCTGGCCGCGCATCCGGGTGAACCAATTGGGGTCGTTGTCGCGGCCGCCGCGAAGCGACTGGATGATGCTCATCACCTTGCCTGCGCGCTCCTGGAAATGCTCGTCGAGCCAGGCGCGGAATAGCGGCGCGACCTCGTGCGGCAATCGCACTGGCAGGTAGAAGATACCGCGCGCACCGGCCTCGGCCGCGGCCGCCACGATCTCCTCCAGCTCGCAGTCGGTGATGCCGGGTACGACCGGCGCGATCGCAACCGTTGTCGGAATTCCGGCCTGGCTCAGCGCCTTCACGGCCGCCAACCGTTTACGGGCCGAGGGGGCCCGCGGCTCGAGCGTTCTCGATATTTCCGGCGTCAGCGATGTGACCGACAGCGCCACGGATACCAGATCTTTTTCGGCCATTCCCCGCAGCAAATCGATGTCGCGGGTCACCCGATCCGACTTGGTGGTGATGAACAGCGGGTGGTTGGTTTCGGCGAGCACCTCGACGATGGAGCGCATGATCCGCCACCTCGCCTCGATCGGCTGATAGGGATCGGTGTTGGTGC